>NZ_DATMLH010000257.1:0-8252 GCF_035570115.1 Mycobacterium sp. | reverse complement strand
GTCATCGAGCTAGAACCTGGGTCGGGCAGTTCTCACTTCCCGATGTCCTCCAGGTTCACTCCCGCGGTCTCGATCCGGAACAGGTAGGTCACGACCGCTCCCAACACGAAACACACGACCAGACCCCAAAGCAGCGCGGTTGTGCCGATGGTCTTGAGCAGGATGGGAAATAGGAACGCCGTCAACACCGCCCCGATCTTGGCGAAGGACGCGGCGAAGCCGGCGCCCTTACCCCGGACCTCGGTCGGGAAGACCTCGCCGGCAAGCAGATAGGTCATGGCGTTCGGACCGAAGTTGACCATGAAGTAGAACAGCGTGAATCCGAGAAAGAGCAACCACATGACGTTAGTGCCGTCCGGGCGGATGGACAGCCCGGCCATTAGCAGACCCACCGCGGCGCCCATGAAACCCACGATCTGCAATTTGATACGCCCGACTCTGTCGACCAAGAAAATAGCGACGATGACACCCAAGACGAACAGCACGTCCATCATGGCCGAGCCCTTGGCGCCCAGAATGTCGTTATGGATGGTGTCCGCCAGCGCGTGCGACTTCGACTCCTTGCCGATGACGGCGCCCAGAATCGTCGGTGTGAAGATACCGATGCCGTAGACGCCCAGGTCCTGCAGGAACCACGGAACCGAGGCCAGGATCGTCGCGCGACGGTTTTTCTTCTTGAACAACGCCGCGTAGGACCCGTGACCTTCGGCGGCCTTGGCCTTGGCCTGATCGGCCAAGTGTCCCAGCGACACGTTCTTGGGGTACTGCGGGTTGCGCTTGAGCAGTTGGGTGGTGGCCTTCTCCCCGTCCGTGGTTCGGCCCTTCGCCACCAGCCAGTGCGGGCTCTCCGTGACGTACAAGCGCCCGACGACGACGAGGATCGCCGGCACGATCGCCGCCGCGTACATCATCCGCCATGCGTTCAAGTCCGGGTTCGCATACAGGACGCCGAAGCCCAATGCTGTGCCGAAGAACGCTCCGACGGCCTGAAACGCGAAGGCGCTCAGGACGAGCCGGCCCCGCATCGAGGTTGCGATGCTCTCCGAGATCACCATATGCGCGGTCGGGTAGTCACAGCCCAGCGCGATTCCGGCCCCGAACAGACAGATGACCAGCGTGATGAAATTGGGGGCGAACGTCAGCGCCACCAAGAACACAGCGAAGATAATCATCTCCGCGATGAACATCCGCTTGCGCCCGTACGTGTCCGCCAAGCCGCCAAGGACCGTGGCACCGACCAGGATGCCCGCCAGCGAGGCCGCGGTAACCAAGCCTTTGTCGGCTGCGTTCAGGTGGAATTGGATCGAGATCAGCGGCAGGGCCACCCCGGTCATGAACACGACCATGCCCTCGAAGAACTTGCCCGCGCAGGCCAGCGCCCAGATTCGGAACTGCATGGCGGTCATCGGCGTCGTCGGCAACATCGTGCCGTCAGGCCAGGTGGGCCGCTCGTCGATGTATTCCTGCACCGTCTTTCCGGTGACCTTCGGTGCCTGCGGTTTGTCGAGCGTGTCGGTCATCGCACCTCTCCCAGAGTCATCGCCATCGACCTCGCCTACCTGACGCTGTACGTGCGGCGGTACAGCACAGTTTCGCTGGTGTGCACAACTCACTGACCAGCGTCAACTCCGCAGACGCTAAGTCAGGTAACTGAACGGGTGCTAACGGCTGGATGAATTCGGCAAACTCTGGCGATCTCTGAACACAGCCCGCAAGAACGCTGTGAGTCCGAGACGCGTTGACGCAATTCAAAGCGATATCAGCGCCTTTGAGCAGTCCGAGATCCGTGGCCCTCCGAGACATTAGTGCCCGGACGGACGGCAAACCCACCGACCCCGACGATGGCTTCACCTGTTGTTCGCTTCCGGATTGATTCGATGTCGATATTGGTGCCGTTTAATGCGAGCTGACGTGCTAAAACCGACGCGCGGCGTTGAGGCGCGTACGAGATAGCATTTCGGCCCGATAAAGCGGGCAGCCGATGTGCGGCTGACGGTTGTTTTCGAGGAGGCAAACATGAAGCAGCGCAACGGATTTCGTGCCGCCGCTGGTCTGCTCATCGCGGGTAGTCTTGCACTCTCGGCATGCACGCAACTCGACACGCCGCCGAAGTACGCCAAGGGCGTCAAGGTCGACTGCGGGGGCAAGCAGGACCTCACGGGTAGCGGTTCGACCGCTCAAGCCAATGCGATGAACCATTTCATCACCGGCTACGAGGAAACATGTTCAGGCAAGCAGCTCACCTACACGGCCAGCGGATCCGGAGCAGGCATCCAGGACTTTGACGCCGCCAAGACCGATTTCGGCGGCTCGGACTCACCGCTGAGCGGTGACGAGTACGCCGCTTCCAAGCAGCGCTGCGGAGGGGCCGACGCGTGGAACCTGCCGGTCGTCTTCGGTCCGATTGCGATCACCTTCAACGTCAAAACGACCGACGTCCTCACGCTCGACGCACCCACGCTCGCCAAGATTTTCAGCGGCGCCATCACCCGCTGGGACGACCCGGCCATCACCGCGCTGAATAAAAGCATGCCCGCCGAGGACATCCACGTCGTCTACCGCAGCGACGCCTCCGGAACCAGTGACAACTTCCAGCAGTACATGCAAACCGCTTCCGGCGGCGCCTGGACGAAGGGCACCGGCAAAACATTCAACGGAGGCGTGGGAACCTCGGCGCAAGGCAACGAGGGCACGTCGGAGGCCGTCAAGAAGACCGAGGGAGCCATCAGCTACAACGAATGGTCGTACGCCATGAAGCAGCACCTCGATGTGGCAGGCATCCAGACTGCGGGCGGAGTCGTTCACATCGGCAACGACTGGGTTGGCAAGACCATCTCGGACGTCACGATCAAGGGCCAGGGTGATGACCTTGTGCTCGACCTCTCGAAGGTCTACGCCACCACTACGCCTGGCGCCTACCCAATCCTGCTGGCCAGCTACGAAATCGTCTGCTCCAAATACCCCGATGCCGATGTCGGTAAGGCAGTAAAGGCGTTCATGCAATCGACCGTCACCGAGGGACAGCAAGGTCTTCCCCCGCTGGGCTACATCCCCTTGCCGTCCGATTTCCAGACCAAGGTTGCCGCCGCCGTCAACAGCATCAGCTGAAACATCGGAGCACGTCGGGTCCCTGGACCTGATCGAACCCGTCAATGCGTGGCGGGGATAGCGGCGCTGCTTGCGTTTGGAGCCGTCGAATTGCCGGTTGCCCTTTTAGTGCTGGGCGGGCATCTGCTGGTTAAACAGCACCACAGCCGCTACCTGTCGGTGGTCGGGGAAATCATGGAAGATGTCTTCGCCGCAAGGCGCCCTACGCGTCAAACCGGGACGCTCACCCGCCTCGGGCCTGGATCATCGCCGAGCGGTTCACTTTCGTCGCTGCGGTGCGGGGGATCTCGTCGACGAACTCCACGGTCTTGGGAACCTTGTAGGCGGCCAGTCGAGTCTTCGCGTAGGCGATGACCTGTTGCTCGGTCAGCGGCGCCGCGGGGTCGGCGAGCTGCACCACGGCGTGCACGCGGCGCCCCCACGCGGGATCGGTGAGTCCGATGACGACGACGTCGGCGATGTCGTCGTGTTCGGCCAGCGCGCATTCCACCTCCGCGGGAAAGACATTCGCGCCCCCGGTGATGATCATGTCGCTGCGGCGGTCGGCGATGTAGAGGTATCCGTCGGCGTCCAGGTGACCGATGTCACCGGCGGTCCGAAACCCGTCAGCCGTTGACGGCAACAGCGGCGCCCCACCCAGATACCGGTACCCGGCGCTCATCGGCGAGCGTAAATACACCTCGCCGAGCTCACCGGACGCCAGCGGCCGGCCCTGCGGATCCAGGATCCGCACTTCGGTGTCGCGGAAGCCACGGCCGACGCTGCCCGGATGAGCCAGCCACTCGTCGCCACGTAATGCGGTGATCCCCAGGCCTTCGGTCATCCCGTACGCCATCACGACTTGCTCCGGGCTGAGCAGATCGAACCAGGTGTGCAGCAGCGCGTGCGGCATCACCGCGGCGCCTTGCAAGATCCACGCGATGCTGGAGAAATCCCGTTGGTGGATGTCGGGAAGGGCCGCGATGCGCGAGAGCATCGTCGGTGTGGCGGTGAAGTTGGTGATCCGATACCGTTCGATCGCGTCGACAAAGGTTGCCGCATCGAACTTTTCCAGCACTACCAGTTGGTCGCCGCCCAATAGGTAGGTGAGCGGCGAAAAACCGTTGGTGTGATACATCGGAGCGGGCACCAGGATGGTCTGCGGCTGGGCCGTGGGCGCCCAGGCAGCCAGGAACGGGAAGGACGACTCTGGCGTCCAGACCCCTTGCGCTAGAGTCAGAATGACCTTGGGTAGCCCGGTCGAGCCACTACTGCATATTCCGTTGGCGTTCGGGGACACCACCTCTGGAAGCGATTCGTCGGACTGTTCGGCAGCGTCCGACGCCAACGTGTGGCGATGCTGCGCGTCGACGACGACGGACGGGTCGATTACTGCCAGCACCCGGGATCGCTCCCACTCCGGCAGGTCCCAGCGCATCGGAACTGGAACGGCGCCGATCTTCCAGCAGCCCAGTACGGCCAGCACCAGATGCTCGGAATTGGGAATTCCAAGCGCAACAAGCGAACCGAATTTCGCGCCGTCAGCCGCCAGCGCTCGTCCCCATTGATTAGCCCGGGCGTCGAGTTGCGCGAACGTCAGCTCATGCGCGGTTCCATCTCGCGCCAGGATGACTAATGCCGGCTCCTCGCCGCGTCGTTGGGCGAGATCCTGCAGTCGGGTCCCGAACGGAACCCCGTCGTCCTGTTGGCCGGGAGCCTGCCCGGCCGCGAGTGTTCCGGTGCTCAACTGCGCCGCTCCGCCGCGATCGGGTCGCTGAACAACGTCTCCAGATGACCGCTAGCTATGTCGGGTATCAGGCGCAGCGCGAGCATCTCGCTACTGACGGGCAGCCGGATCAGCGGCTGGGTGTGCCTGTCCAGGACGCTGACATCGGACTCGTCGCAAAAGCCCAGCGCACCGAGCAACTGGTGCGCGGTGCGCAGCACCTGACGCGCGGTGTCCACGGCCTTGAGCCGGAGTACCAGCGCGTCTGCCGAACACACCTGTGCCGCTGTCGATTCCGTCCGGCTGATGGTGAACTTGGCGAGTTCGAAAAGTCCGCGCACGGCCACCGATGCGTCGGCGATGGTGAACCGGACGGCCTGAAATTCGGCCAGCGGCTTGCCGAACTGCAGTCGCGCGGTGACGTGCTGCCGGGTGATCTCCAATGCCTGTTGCAGTGCCCCCAGAATCCGCCAAGACCCCAGCGTCAGGTGCGTATCGACGTCGGCCGCCGGGACGGTGCCGCCGGGCCCAGTTAGCGTGGCCGGCACCAGGAACGGCCCCAACTTGGCGTTGGTTCGTGACGACGGTTGCACCTGGTACCGCGTGCCGTCGAGGTCGGCGGCGATCCACTCGCCGGCCAGATCGCCGTGGTCGATGCGCGGCGCCTCGGGATTGACCAGGGCGAGCCGGGCTCGGTCGATCGCCAGCAGCTCCTCGGTGAGCGGGTAGGGCAGGGCCGCCGCACCGGCAGCCTGGCAGAGCACGGCCGCTGCCAGCAGATCGTCGGCGGAGGATCTGACGTCGAGGTCGAATGCGCCGAGGTCGGCCAGCGCGGACCGCGCTTCGTCCCGAAGGTGTTCCTCGGTCTCGGCGCGCAGCGCCGCCTGCGGGCCGCCGAACCGAGCGAACCTTTTGGCGGCGACGGCAGCGAACTCGGTGATGTCTTCTGGCAGAGCGGTTTTCACGCGTGATCCCCCAAAGCTTCCCGTGCGACCAGCATCCGCTGTACTTCGATGGTTCCCGACGCGACGGTGGCGGCCTGGGCATAACGCCAGTGGTCTTCAACCGCCCCGTGTAGTCGCGCGGAGGTGCCGCTGTCCAGTGCCGACGGCCCGAGCACGTCGAACAGCAGCTCGGCGACCTGCTGGTCGCAGGTGGTCGTCGCGATGCGGGCGGCGCTGGCTGCCGCGCCCGCCGACGGGTCGTGCTGTAGCGACACCGCGCGATAGGCCAGCAGCCGGGCGACTCGCAGGTCGATCAGTGCCCGCACCCAGCGGGCCCGGATCGACTCGGGTAAGCGGTCCCAGTCATCGCCGAGGTCGGTCTGCATCCGGTCCAGCAGCGACTCGCACCGCGCGTACCGGGCGATCCCGACCCGTTCGAAGGCGAGTGCTTCGCGCATCACCCGCCATCCGTCGCCGACCTCGCCGAGGACCTCATCGGCGAACACCTCAACGCCGTCGAGGAATACCTCGTTGAGATGGTGCGGTCCCAGCATCGAGCGGATTGGCCGCACGGTGATACCGGGCCGGTCCATGGGGACCAGGAACAGGCTGAGCCGCTTGGGTTTCGGAGCGTTCGGGTCGGTGCACGCCGCCAGCACACACCAGGACGCCATCTGCGCATACGACGTCCAGACCTTTTGGCCGGTCACGCGCCAACCATCGCCATCGGGAACGGCGCGGGTGCGCAGCGACGCGAGATCGGTTCCGGCTTCCGGCTCGGAAAATCCCTGACACCAGATCACTTCTCCGCTCGCGATGGCGGACAAGTGCCGGGTCTTCTGCTCAGCGGTCCCGTAACGCATGAGCGCGGGCCCGACCCAGTTGATACCCATGTACTGCGCACCGCGGGGTTCATGGTGGGCCCACATCTCCTCGCGCAGTACGGTCTGCTGCCATATCGAACCGCCCCCGCCACCATGCTCTTTCGGCCAGGCCAAGGCCAGCAGTCCGTCGGATGCCAACAGCTTGCAGAACGACTCGGTGGTGGCGAGGTCTTTCGGGTCGTCGGTGCAGGCACCCAGGAAGCCCTCGGGGATATGCGTGGAGATCAAATCTCGCAAGCGTTTTCTGAGTTCGACGGCGTCGGCACCGAGGTCGTAATCCATCGTCATCCCTTCGGCAGTCCGAGCAGCCGCTCGGCGATGATGTTGCGTTGGATCTCGGATGTCCCGCCGTAGATGGTCGCCGCCAACGCGTCCTGACGTTCGAACAGCAGGTCTGCATCGTCGATCGAGCCAGGACCGGCGGCCGCGGCGGAGAGCTCCCAAACTCGCTGCAGCGTAATCGAGCCGAGGAGTTTCAGAATGTCGGCTTCCGGACTTGGCCGGTTCGCGAGTTCGTTGTGGAGCGCGCGGTATCCGGTTGCCCGCAGCGCTTCGGCGTCGGCGAGTAGCGAGCCGAGCTCGGTGAAGACCTCACCCGAGGCGTAGTCGTCGTGCGCCGTCTCGGCTGCCCGAACCGAATCGAGCCCACGCTGGATCTCAACCCAGTTCATGATCCAAATCATCTGCCGCTCATGGTTCAGCGACGACATCGCGACCTGCCAACCGCCATTGAGAGTCCCCAGCAGGTTGGCAGCCGGCACCTCGACATCGTCAAGAATGACTTCGCAGAACGTTTCGTCGGAGATCGATGCCATCCGGATGGGTTCGATTGTCACACCAGGGGATTCGAGATCGAGGATGAGGCAGGAGATACCACGGTGTTTGGCTGCGTCGGGATCGGTGCGGGCGTACAACGTGCACCAGCGAGAGAGGTGTGCCTGGGTGGTCCAGATCTTCCTGCCCTTGACCCGGAACATGTCGCCGTCGCGCACAGCCCGGGTGCGCAGGCCGGCGAAATCGGACCCGGCTTCGGGCTCCGACATGCCGAGCGCCCACCACTCGTCGCCGCGCAGCAGCGGGACCAGTAGACGGTCGATTTGCTCGGCGGTGCCGAACTGGCGGATCCCCGGCGCCGCAACGCCGGGGCCGGCGATGTTCGGCAGCTTGGGCGCCGATCGCATCGCGGCTTCCAGCCGGACCTCCATCGCGTCGGCCAGGCCCAACGACCGACCGCCATGCTCGCGCGGCCAGGTTGGCTGCAACCACCCCGCCTCGAACGCGGCACGCTGATAGCCACGCCGAAGCTCGAGGTCCCAGCGGTACTCGCGATAACGGTCGTAGTAGTCGTCCGGCAGGAAGTCGGTCAGCCACGCAGAGAACTCGCCCACCACGTCGGAGGTCATCATGCGGCGCCCCCCGCGAAGCGCCGACCGATTGCGTGGTAGAGGGCTCGGCTGTCTCCCAGCGTCGAGGCACCTTGCCACGCATGCCGCAGATACAAGTGCATGTCATGCTCCCAGGTCTGCGCCAATGCGCCGTGGACCTGAACCGCGGTGCGGGCGCATCCGACCGCCGCCTCCGATGCCGCCGCTTTCGCGAGCCCCGCAGCGG
>NZ_DATMLH010000256.1:0-7058 GCF_035570115.1 Mycobacterium sp. | reverse complement strand
GATGCCCGTACTGCGGGAGGACGAGGCTCGCGACGACTTGCGTAAAGCACTTCGTGAGACGCTTGCCGAACGCTGCAGCACCACCTCTGTCCTCGACCACATCGCAAGCCGCCAGGGATACGACCGTGACCTCTGGCGAGTTATCTCCGACGAGATGGGTTTGACCGCGATGCTCGTTCCCGAAAAATTCGGCGGCCACGGTGCCACCGTGCGAGACGCGGCTGCTGTCGTGGAAGAACTCGGCCGTGCTGTCGCCCCAGTCCCGTTCCTCGCCAGCGCCGTGCTGGCCACCAACGTTGTCCACGCAGCGGCGTCAGCCGGAAGTGACGCTGCACCAGAGTTGTTGGGGCGGTTGGCCGCCGGTGCGATCGCCTGCCTGACTGTCCCGGCGACATCGTCGCCCTTCGCGCCCGTCGACGTCACGGTGAGGGCAGATGGAAACGGCGCACTTACCGGCAGGGTCACCAATGTCTTGGCCGCAGATTGTGCCGACCTATTCGTCGTCCCCGCGGTCGGACCGGCGGGCACCGTGCTGTTTGCCGTCGAATCCGAAGCGCCCGGGCTGACCATCAACCGTCGTACCTGCCTCGACGAGACACAGCCGGTCTCCGATGTCGAGCTCACGGGAGTGCCTGCAATAGCGTTGGCACACAACGAGTCCGCACCGACGATGCTGTCTGTAGCGCTGCAGATCGCTGCGGTGGTGCAGGCATCTGAAGCGGTGGGAATCGCCGATTGGGCGCTCGACGAGGCAACGTCCTACCTCACGGTGCGCAAACAGTTCGGCCGTCCGATCGGGTCGTATCAAGCGCTGCGTCATCGCGCGGCGCACATGTGGATCACCAATAACCAAGGCCGAGCAATCGTGAGGTACGCGATTGCCTGTCACGCTGACTCGTTAGAGGATCGGATGATCGCGCTAGCGATGGCCCAAGCGTACAGCGTTCCCAACGCCCTAGCGGTCAACGAGGCGTGCCTGCAGCTGCATGGTGGGATCGGTTTTACCTGGGAGAGCGGCGTTCACCTTCATCTCAAACGCGCTCTGGCCAATACTGTGCAATTCGGGACCTCTGCACTCGCACTCTCTGCGCTCGGCGACGCGATCAACATCGAGGCGCCGTCCGACGCACTGGGCCAGCGTGGTGAAACGAAGTGCAGGGCATGACCTGCGATAGCGGCTCTGCGGCGACATCGGGCACATCACCACGGCGACCGCGCTACTCGACGCGGCCGGTAAGTCGCCGAGCGTGCCTTAACCCGACCTGGACATCACACACCTCGACAATGCGAAGGAACAGAAGTGCACCAGCCTCCGATGATGAACGGCGCGACCAACTTTGACACTGACTCCTCACCTACGGCCGATGCCACGATGACACATGCGCCTCGGCTCGCCGGTCGTACCGCGATCGTGACTGGCGCCAGCCGCGGTATCGGTCGAGCAATCGCCATCGCGTTTGCACGCGAGGGAGCTGCGGTGGCCGTCGTCGCGCGCAGCGAAACCGAATGGAGTCCCATGCATCCCGGAACCATTCACGACGTTGTCAAGGACATCCACCAAGCCGGCGGACACGCGGTCGCTATCCCCGCGGATTTATCTCAAGCCGCTGACGTTGAGAAGCTCTACGACGTGGCGCGCACTGAACTCGGACCCATCGACCTCTTGATTAACAACGCTGCACTCACCGTGCCGGGGCGCCCGCCGGCATCCCGGGCCGACGCCGCGACCCACCAACAGCAGAGCCGTAGTAGCGCAAGACCTCGACAGGCGGCTGACGCAACGAGCGACGCGAGCCAACCACCGACGCCATGGCAGACACTCTCGATCCTCGACGTGCCACTCAAGGCGTTCAGAATGCACTTCGAGATTGGGCTGTTCGCGAGCTACCGGCTGATGCAGCTGGTGCTGGCTGACATGATCAACGCAAACCGCGGCTCAATCGTCAACATCAGCTCGTCAGCCGCACTGGACCCCGGCGAGGGACCATACACCGATGACGCCGTCGCCGGACCGATCCCATACGGATGCAACAAGTTGGCGATGCACCACCTCACTCAGACAGTTGCGCTGCAAATGCAGCCCTACGGCATCGCGGCGAACCTGCTCTTGCCCTCCGAACCGGTTCTGACGCCAGGGAATCTGTTCGCCGCAGCCGACGAGACGCAATGGGCCGACGCCGCAGACTTTGCGGAGGCTACCGTCCGGGTCGCGCTATCAGACCCCCAACAGCAGAACGGGTGCGTGCTGTGGAGCGATGACGTCTTGCATCCCGAACGCGGACGACGAGGATGGCTCCGGTGACACTGAACACGGAGCAGCAGACCCAGTATCCGGCATGTGCGAGGCACCACCTCTACGATCACCGCATCCCTCATGTGCACTGCAAGCCGTCCGCGGTACCAGAATAATCCGAACACACATATAGCGCTTTAAGTGTGAGATTGTTCCGGGTGATGATTCGGGCCGCGGCCGGCTAGGCAAGCCGATCAGTCCGTCCATGTGAGGGGCGCTCGAGTTGTAAGGCCGCCGTTGTGGCTCGATGGGCACGCCCACCTGCAGCTTGCCGCCCTGCGAACCCGGGTGGGCTGTTCCGCTTGTGCCGAGTCGCCAGCGCCGTCGGATTTTCCTTGCTCGACCCGGTGTGGTGCGAAACACTTTGAGTCGCTATAATAGTGATCGATTTAACTCGGGTATTCGCACCCAACGCATCTGCACACCCACGATCTGAAGGCAACGGCAATGGGGCGGTTGGACGGCAAGGTTGCATTCATCACCGGCGCGGCCCAGCGGGGCAAGGCAGGTCGCACCCAGATCCCACCAGAAGCATCCATGACCGCACAACAAACATGCGTGACAGAAGGAGACATTCGATGACCGCCGCGCAACGTGGTGCAGCGACCTGCCCTGTCGGGCCCTATTCTTGGTCGTCCGGGGACCACCCGCCAATGACTGGATTCCAGCAATTCGACGGCGATAGGCTGCCGCCAGTGTTCTTCACGAAGGACGCGCAAGGCTATTACGTCTTCACCGATCACGACGTGATCGCCGAGGGCTACACGCGCCCCGACTTGTTTTCCAGCCACGCGATGGAGCCGATCCAACCCGACCCGCCGTACATGTGGATCCCTGAGATGCTCGACCCGCCCGAGCACACCAAGTGGCGCCGGCTGCTCGCCCCCCTGTTCACCCCGGCCCGGGCGGCGGCGATGAAAGACGGCGTTCGTGCTCTCGCAGTCGATCTGATCGATCACCTCGCGAGCGCAGACCACTGCGATTTCGTGACCGAATTCGCCAACAAGTTCCCGACAACGATCTTCCTGAGCCTTATGGGCCTGCCGCAGAGTGATCTCGACACATTCCTGAAATGGGAACACGAGGCTCTGCACCTCAACGAAGAGACCGACCCCACCCGCGAAAAGTCCGCGGCGGCAATGGCCGAAATAACAAAGTACTTCGTAGAGGCCATTGCGAACGCCCGCAAGTCCGAAAACGACGGGAAGTCGGACATTCTCAGCCAGGCGGTGCGCTGGGAGATAGATGGCAAGCCGATCCCCGACGCCGACGTGCTGTCACTCGGCACGCTTATGTTGCTGGCCGGCCTGAATACCGTCGCTTCACAGTTGTCCTACGCTTTTTATACGTTGGCAACGAAACCTGAATTACGCCAAAGGATCCTCGATGACACGACGGTCATTCCCGCGGCAGTCGAGGAGTTCCTGCGAGCCCACCCAATTGTGCAGCCCGGCCGGCGCGTCACCCAGGACGTCGAATTTCATGGATGCCCGCTGAAGAAGGGCGATATGGTGCTGTTCCCGCTCGCAGCGGCGGGACGTGACGCGAACCAATATGAGCGGGCATCCGAGATCGACTTCGATCGCGGGCCATTCCGGCATATCTCCTTTGGTTCTGGACCGCACCGCTGCCTGGGTTCGCATCTGGCGCGCGTCGAGCTGGCGGTCGCACTTGAGGAATGGCACAAGCGGATTCCCAATTACCGTATCGCGGAAGGCGAGTCGATCGTCGAACACCACAGTGGTGTCTACGGCCTCAACAGCTTGCCGCTGACGTGGGCCTGACGCGAGGGGTCGACGCGCGGATGCTTCTGTGCCGCTTGGCGGGTCAAGCAGTCGTCAGAGTCATTGCGCCGACCTGGGGTCCGTAGGAATTGGCCACCACGGACGTGCGGGCGCCGGGAACCTGACGCAGGCCGGCCTGACCGCGCAGCTGCAGAACCGCTTCGATGAGCAGGGTGAGGCCGTGCAGCCGGCCTTCGCCGAGGTGGCCTCCCGCGGTGTTCAACGGTAGCGAACCCCCAGGGCCGATAGTCTTACCCCCGGCCACCCAGTCGCCGTACTCGCCGAGGGCACAGAACCCGAGCGCTTCGATCCACGACAGGGTGATGTGGGTGAACCCGTCGTAAAGCTGCGCACAGTCGATCCCGTCCGGCCGAAGGTCGGACCGGCGCCACAGCGTTCGCGCGCAGTCGATAGTGGCTCCGAAGACCTGGTCGTCTTCGAACATCCAGTCGGGATTGCGACCCGTTCCGTAGGCCAGG
This sequence comes from Mycobacterium sp., assembly GCF_035570115.1. GTDB lineage: Bacteria > Actinomycetota > Actinomycetes > Mycobacteriales > Mycobacteriaceae > Mycobacterium. The sequence continues at coordinate 2,502 of NZ_DATMLH010000256.1, read as the reverse complement.
CTCTCGATCATCACCGGCGTGTTCCGCAGATCTCGGGCGCGTGCCGGTGACGTGATGACGACCGCAGAGGCGCCGTTGACGGGCCGGTCGCAGTCGAGCAACAGGAGGGGGTCGACCACTATGCGCGAGGCAAGGTAGTCCTCGAGGGTCAACGGTTCGCGGAATAGCGCGCGGTCGTTCATCGCTGCCCAGCGCCGTGCGTTGACGGCGAGGTAACCGTAGTGCTCTTGCGTGGTGCCGTACTCGGCCATCCGGCGTTGCTTCCGCATGGCCATGCTGACCAGGATCGACTTATTGGTGCTGTTGCCGTACGGGGCGGTGAACTGCTCGCGACCGGTGATCTCGGTGGGGCCACGTGAGGTGCCGCCGTGGTAACCGGCCTCGGCGGACATGCACCGGTAGGCGAGGGCTACCTCACAGGCTCCTGAGGCGACAGCCATAGCCGCGGCCATCGGCCCGGAAAGGCCGGACGGGCCGGTGGTCTCCAGGTCCTGATAGGCGGTTAGGTCGGGAATCCCGAGGAGTCTGGCGGCGGTCAAGGTATCAGGTGACTCCGGCCCGAACCGGCTCTGGAATAGACCGTCGACGTCCTCCGGATGCAGTCCGGCATCGTGGAGAGCAGCCCGACAAGCCTGCAGGGTCAACTGTTCTTTGCCGGGCCCTCCGCGCAACGCAGTCGGGGCGTAGCCGACGCCGACCACTGCAGTCGGTTCCAACCGCCGGCTCACTGGGGCACTCCGCGGAACTGAGGAAGCATCCGGTCGCCGCTCGCCCTGAAGGTAACCTCCACCGGCATTCCCACCCGGACCGACTCCAGGTCCGTGTCGACGATGTTGGTGAACAGGCGCACCTTCGAGTCCTCTTCAAGCTCAATCAGGGCGACGACGTAGGGAAGCCGGTCCGCAAAAGCTTGGTGGAACGCGCGATCGACGGTCGCGAACGAATACACCTGCCCCCGCCCGGACACCTCGATGAATGAGAGGTCATCGCCGTGGCACCGTTGGCAGGTGATGTCGGGCGGATACTGCAGGTCCTGACAGGTCGAGCAGCGCTGGACCACCAGAGAGCCGTTGTCAGCAGCGGTCCAGAACGGGGCACTGACTTCGTCGGGAACGGGGACCGGTCGCTGCGTCATCGATACCTTCGCAAAGGGGATTCAGGGCAGGTGGTTGCTACTCCGCCCACTGGCCGCCGTCTTCGTCAATGATGAGCGCCATTTCGGGGCACGTCGCAACGCCTGCGCGGACCACCCTCTCGTGGGCTTGCGCCACCTCGTGCGGTTCCAGGGTGCTGTAGCCCAGGTCGTCGATGGGGAACTGCTCTGGATCGACCGCGTAACACTGGCTGTGTCCACGACACCTGTCGCGGTCCAACCGCACTTTCATGCAGCGCTCGCTTCCTGCCGCAATTGAAGTTACAAGAGTGCTAATCGATGAATTATAGCTCGAATTATGCACAGGGTTCAGCACTTCTGTCAGTGCTCCCACCGCGTCCAATCGGGCCGCTTCGAAGACCGCGGCGAGGCCGAAGAAATGACACGACGTATCTGAGACAACTGCAGTCGAGCAGGGGGGCTACCGGGCTGGAATCATCGCAGTCGTGATGCGAGGCGGCTGGACGGGACGGTTGTGGGCCGAAGCTGCCGGCACCTACGCGGCGATCTTGAAGCACCCATTCCTGGCTGGCCTGACCGACGGCAGCCTCGACCCGGAGCTCTTCACCCACTACGTCGTCCAGGACGCACACTATCTGCGGGATTTTGCTCGCACGCTGACAGTTGTGGGCAGCAAGGCACCAACGCACGCCGGTGTCGGCATGTTTGCCCGGCACGCCGCCGGCACCGTCGAGGTCGAGCTCGCCCTGCACGAGTCATTGCTAACCGAACTGGGCATCCAGAACCCCGATGCCATGCCGGTCGCGCCAACCACGCTCGCCTATACGAGCTACCTGTTGGCCACCGCTCACCGCGGCACCTTCGCCGATGGGTTCGCTGCGGTGCTGCCGTGTTACTGGATTTATGCCGAGGTGGGCGCCGAGCTGGTTAAGCGCGGTTCGCCGGATCGCCGCTACCAGCGCTGGATCGACACCTATGCCGACGACGAATACCAGACCATCGTCGCCGAGGTGCTGGCGCTGGCCGACAACGTTGGCCCGACCCTATGCGCCGCCGACGAGACGCGCGCCCGCGCCCATTTCGCCACCACCGCCCGCTACGAGTGGATGTTCTGGGACGCCGCGTGGCGCCGCGAGGTGTGGCATGTCTGACGACGTACGACGCGGGCTAGTTCCACGAGCTCAGCGGCCTTACAGGAAGGCGCTGCATAGCTGCTGAAATGCCCCGAACTGGCGTTATGCAGCGAAGGTTCAGGGTGGATCGAGGCTAAGATTTCATGACGGTTTCAGTTGAGCAAAGGTACTGCAGCTCACCCGCGATGCGAGGGCCGAGATCGCCTGTTTGGCTTTAGTGTTGGCTGCTATGGCCGGACTGAACAATTACGTGAA
>NZ_DATMLH010000255.1:0-56481 GCF_035570115.1 Mycobacterium sp. | reverse complement strand
GCGCGGATACGCCGGCTGGCAGTCCTTCACGCCCGGTGACGATCCGGGCGGCTGAGCAGCCCGAGGTGGGGGCACCTCCCGCTTGCGGGGGAGAGGCGGGCACCGGGCAGTAGGGTGACCCGGTGACCGTCTACGCCATCGCCCAGTTGCGGTTCACCGACCGCGCCACCTACGACCGGTACCAGACGCGGTTCATGGATGTCTTCCGTCGTCACCGTGGCACGTTGCTGGTTGCCGACGAATCCCCGCAGGTGGTTGAGGGCCAGTGGGATCGGGACAAGGTCGTGTTGATGTCCTTTCCCGACGAGGCGGCATTCCGCGTGTGGTCGGAATCGCCTGACTATCAAGAAATTTCAAAGGATCGCCGTAAGGGCGCGGACAGCGTGGTGCTGTTGGCGAAGGGGCTGGCGTGACCGCGCGGCCGTTGCGTGAACTCGTCGAGGACGGTTGGGCCAATGCACTGGAGCCCGTCGGCGACCAGGTGGCCAAGATGGGTCAATTTCTGCGCGCGGAGATCGCAGACGGCCGAAGTTACCTGCCGGCTGGACCGAATGTGTTGCGCGCATTCACGTTTCCGTTCGAACAGGTCCGAGTGCTGATTGTGGGTCAGGACCCGTACCCGACGCCAGGGCATGCAGTTGGCCTGAGCTTCTCAGTGGCCGCCGCTGTACGGCCGCTGCCGAGAAGTCTTGAGAACATCTTCGCCGAATATGCCAGTGACTTAGGTTATCCGGCGCCATCCTGCGGCGACCTCACGCCGTGGGCAGAGCGTGGAGTGCTGCTGCTCAACCGCGTGCTCACGGTCCGGCCGGGCAACCCGGCGTCTCACCGCGGCAAGGGATGGGAGGCCGTCACCGAGTGCGCGATTCGCGCTCTGGTGGATCGCCGGCAGCCGGTGGTGGCTATTTTGTGGGGCCGCGACGCCTCGACGCTGAAGCCGATGCTGGCGGGCAGCGAGTGTGTCTCGATCGAATCGCCGCATCCCTCGCCGCTCTCGGCATCGCGAGGGTTTTTCGGCTCCCGCCCGTTTAGCCGCGCCAACGAGCTGCTGGTCGGGATGGGTGCCGAACCGATTGACTGGCGCCTGCCGTAATGCTGCAGCCGGGCTATCCGTTAGCCGCGGGTGACCTTACCGGCCTTGATGCACGACGTGCAGACGTTGACGCGGTGCTTATTGCCGCCGGGGCGGGTGGCAACGCGCACGCTCTGGATGTTGGGATCCCATCGACGGCTGGTCCGGCGATGGGAGTGCGACACCGACTTGCCGAAGCCCGGGCCCTTTCCGCAGATATCGCAGACGGCAGCCATACCTAACTCCTCAAAGCTCTGGGGCCATGGGCCGATTGCCCTGCTCCTCCTCAGGCCCGTCAGGCCTGCATCGTCGCAGCGCGCGACCTCACGGGTGGCCCGGCGACCTGCCCAGGATAGCGGCCGGCGGGCGGAACCGCCAAAACGATCAACACGCGCCGGGCGCCTTGTGACCTGTGCTGTCGGCCGCAATAGATAGGCTGGCGCCCACCGACGGCGGCGTGAGGAGGTGGGTTCTAGGTGGGGTCGGGGCTGGCTGGACCGGATCGCGCATTGGACGCATCGGCACTGCGGGACTGGGCGCACACAGCCGTTGGCGACCTGATCACCCACATCGACGAGATCAATCGGCTCAACGTGTTCCCGGTCGCCGATTCTGACACCGGCGTCAATATGCTGTTCACCATGCGTTCGGCGCTAGCCGAGGCCAACACCGTTGCTACGTCCAAGGCCGGGCCTGGCGACGTCGTCCGGGTGGCAGCCGCCCTGTCGGCGGGCGCGCTGAACGGCGCGCGCGGCAACTCCGGGGTGATTCTGTCGCAGATTCTGCGCGGTTTCGCCGACGTCACCGCCGACGCCGCCGCCAAATCCGGCGCCGAACTGCAGATCATTGACGCGGCGCTGCTCGGTGCGGCACTGCACCGCGGCGTTGACCTGGTTGTCACCTCGATGGGCGGCCAGGAGGTCTCGGGGACGATCGTCTCGGTGCTGCGGGCGGCGGCCGATGCCGTCGAGCAGCGCGCCGGGGAGGGGCTGGCCCGGGCGGTCACCGCCGCAGGCGACGCCGCGGTGGTCGCGCTGGAGAAGACCCCCGAGCAGCTTGACGTGCTGGGCGACGCCGGGGTGGTCGACGCGGGCGGGCGGGGTCTGCTGGTCCTCCTCGACGCGTTGCGCTCGACGATCACCGGCCAGGCGCCCAACCGCACGTTGTATGCGCCAGCACCGACACAGCCGCGTCGGCAAACCACAGAGCTGGCCGCGCAACCCCCGGCGCCGCAATTCGAGGTGATGTACCTGCTGGGTGGGTGCGACACCGAGGGCGCCGATCTGCTGCGCGAGCGGCTCGATGAGCTCGGTGAGTCGGTGGCCATCGCGACGTCTGGCGTGGTCGGCGGTTACTCGGTCCATGTCCACACCGACGACGCCGGGGCCGCCATCGAAGCGGGTCTGGCGTTCGGCAATCCGCGGCGGATCCAGATCTCCGCGCTAACCGGTGCCGCGAGCGGGCTGCCGCCCGGCAGCTGGACCCGGGAACGCGCGGTGTTGGCGGTCGTCGACGGCGACGGCGCCGCAGAGTTGTTCGCCGACGAGGGCGCCTGCGTGCTGCGTCCGGGCCCGCACGTCGCCGACCCGATGACGGCCATCAGCGCCCAGCAGCTGCTGCGCGCAGTCGTAGATACCGAAGCCGCGCAGGTGATGGTGTTGCCCAACGGCTACCTGGCCGCCGAGGAACTGGTGGCCGGCTGCACCGCTGCGATCGGGTGGGGCATCGACGTGGTGCCGCTGCCGACCGGATCGATGGTGCAGGGGCTGGCTGCGCTCGCGGTACACGAACCGGGCCGGCCAGCCGTCGACGACGGCTTCACGATGGCCCGCGCCGCCGGCGCCGCCAAGCATGGATCGGTGCGCATCGCGACCGAAACGGCGTTGACCTGGGCGGGTGCCTGTGAACCCGGCAACGGGCTGGGCATCGCGGGCGACGAGGTGCTGATCGTGGCCCCCGACGTCGCGTCGGCCGCAATCGGCCTGATCGATTTGCTGTTGGCCGCCGGGGGTGAACTGGTGACGGTGCTGGTGGGCGCCGATATCGACCGGCACGTCGACGCGACGGCGGTGACCGACAGGCTGCAGGCTCATGTGCACGACCGCCACCCGGGAACCGAGCTGGTGACCTACCACACCGGGCACCGCGGCGACGCGCTGCTGATCGGGGTGGAGTAGCCATGGTGACGCTGAGCGACCGCCTGGATTACATCATCGGCGCCAAAGCCGCGAACCCCCTCGACGAGGTGTTCGGCATCCGCACCGTCGACGATCTGCTTCGCCACTACCCACGCAGCTACGTCGAGGGCACCAGTGTGCGCGGCGCCGCCGACGAGCGGCCGGCCGAAGGTGAGCACGTCACGCTCGTCGACGAGATCACTGATGTTGTCGAGAAGCCGATCAGAAATCGCCCACGAGACAAGATATTGCTCGTCACCCTCGGCTCCGGGCGTGGCAAGGTCACTGCCACGTTTTTCAACCCTCGCTACCTCAAGAAGGGGCTGACCAAGGGGACCAAGGTGATGCTCTCCGGCGAGGTTGGGTTCTTCCGCGGCGCAATGCAACTGACGCATCCGGCGTTCCTTATCCTCGACTCCCCGGACGGCAGGAACCACGGCAGCGCGTCGCTGCGCAACATCGCCGACGCGTCGCGGGCTGTCAGCGGTGAGGTGCTGCAGGAGGCGTTCGAACGCCGCTTCTACCCGATCTATCCGGCTAGCACCAAACTGCAGAGCTGGGACATCTTCAACTGTGTACGTCAGGTGCTCGAGGTCCTCGACCCGGTGGCGGACCCACTGCCGAAAGCGCTGTGCGCCAAGCACAATCTGGTCTCCGAAGATGAGGCGCTGCGCGCCATCCACCTGGCCGAAAATGACGCCGACCGCCGGCGTGCCCGAGAACGGTTGACGTTCGACGAGGCCATCGGGCTGCAGTGGGCGCTGGTGAGCCGTCGCCACGGCGAACTGGCCCAGTCTGGGCCGGCGGCGTCAATGCGTTCGGACGGGCTCAAGCAAGAGCTCTTGCAGTGTTTGCCATTCGAGTTGACAGCTGGCCAGCGCGAGGTGCTGGAGGTGCTTTCCACCGAACTGGGCTCGACCCGCCCGATGAACCGGCTGCTGCAAGGCGAGGTGGGGTCGGGCAAGACGATCGTAGCGGTGCTGGCAATGCTGCAGATGGTCGATGCAGGCTACCAGTGCGCACTGTTGGCGCCGACGGAAGTACTTGCCGGACAACATCTCCAGTCGATCAACGATGTGCTTGGGCCGCTGGCGATGGCTGGGCAGCTCGGCGGTGCTGAGAACGCCACGCGAGTGGCGCTGCTCACCGGCTCGATGTCGGCGGCCCAGAAAAAACAGGTTCGCGGCGAGATCATCAGCGGCGAAGTCGGCATCGTGGTAGGCACCCACGCGCTACTGCAAGACGCGGTCGAATTTCACCAGCTCGGCATGGTCGTCGTCGACGAGCAGCATCGGTTCGGTGTCGAGCAACGAGACCAGTTGCGGGCCAAGGCCCCTGCCGGGATTACACCGCATCTGCTGGTGATGACGGCGACCCCGATACCGCGGACCGTGGCGCTCACCGTCTACGGCGACCTGGAGACATCGACGCTGCGTGAGCTTCCCCGCGGTCGGCAACCGATCACCACCAGCGCCATCTTCGTCAAGGACAAGCCGGCATGGCTGGACCGGGCCTGGCGACGCATCATCGAGGAGGTTGCCGACGGGCGTCAGGCCTACGTGGTGGCGCCGCGGATCGACGAGACCGACAGCAGCGGCGAGACCGACAACGGTGGAAGGCCATCGGCGACAGCTGAAGAGCTATTCGCCCGGCTGCGCCGAGACCAGCTCGCCGGTCTACGGCTGGGACTCATGCATGGCCGGCTGTCCGCCGAGCAGAAGGATGCCGTGATGACGGCTTTTCGCGCCGGTGAGATCGATGTGTTGGTGTGCACCACAGTCATCGAAGTCGGCGTTGACGTCCCGAACGCGACCGTGATGCTGGTCATGGACGCCGACTGGTTCGGGATCAGCCAGTTGCATCAATTACGCGGCCGCATTGGCCGGGGCGCGCATGCGAGCCTATGTCTGCTGGCGAGCTGGGTGGCGCCGCAGTCCCGGGCAGGTCGGCGACTGAATGCCGTCGCCGGGACGCTCGACGGGTTCGCTCTCGCCGACTTGGATCTCAGGGAGCGCCGAGAAGGAGATGTGCTGGGCCGCAGCCAGTCCGGTCGTAGGATCGCGCTACAACTGCTGTCGCTGATCGATCACCAGCATGTGATCGAGGCGGCCCGGGACTTCTGCGAGAAGGTCTACGACGACGAGTCCTCGCATCCCGGATTGGGCCTACTCGCGGCACCATTCACCGGAACCGAGCGCATCGCATACTTGGATAAGTCATGACCGCCGACGACGATGCAGTGGGGGCACCCCCAGCCGCTCAGCGGCGAGGGGGACGTGGCGATGCTGAGGAGCGGCGCATATGAACCGCACAACGCTGCTGTGGTTGTCGGCGATCGCGTCGCTCGCGGTGCTGGTCGCCTATCAGGTGGTTGCCACGTCGGCGGGAGACCGCGCCCGGGAGTTCGCGGCGCGAGCCGACGTTCCCACCGTGCACACCGGTGTCGACGTTCTAAGCGGAATCGTCTTGGTGCCGACCAGGATCCGTCGCTATGACTACCGTCGTCCGGCGTTTGGCGACGCCTGGACCGACGACACCGACGCGCCCGGCGGACACAACGGATGCGACACCCGCGACGATATTCTCAACCGCGACCTCGTCGACAAGACGTATGTGCGGATCAAACGGTGCCCCGACGCCATCGAAACCGGCATCCTGCGCGACCCGTACACCAATGCCACCATCAACTTTCACCGTGGCGCCGGGGTCGGTGCGTCGGTGGAGATCGACCACATCGTGCCGCTGGCGCTGGCCTGGGACATGGGGGCCTACGGCTGGTCGATTGCCGAACGGGCGCGGTTCGCCAACGATCCGGCTAACCTGCTGGCGGTGTCCGGGAAGGCAAACGAGGACAAGGCCGATTCCCAGCCGGCGTCATGGATGCCGCCCAACAAAGCGTTCTGGTGCCAGTACGCCATGCAGTACGTCGCAGTGTCGCGCGGTTACGCGCTTCCCGTCGACGGGGCTTCGGCGGATGTATTGCGTCAGGCCACTGCCACGTGCCCGGCCGGGTAAGGCCTTAGATCCCGGTGTAGGTCAGCGGATCCTCACGCACCCGGGTGCCGTCATTGAGCCCGTTGAGCGTGTCCATGTGTTCGGCGGCCAACTCGAAATCGAAGACGTCGAGGTTCTCGGCGATGCGTTCCGGTTTGGCCGATCGCGGAATCACCACATTGCCCAGCTGCAGGCTCCACCGGATCAGCACCTGCGCGGGGGTGCGGCTGTATTCGGCGGCGACGGACGCGACCGCCGGGTTATCCAGCAACCTGCCGACCGCCAGCGGGCTGTAAGCCTCGGTGACCACGTCGTGTTCGGCGTTGGTGGCGCGCAGCTCGGTCTGATTGAGCAGCGGGTGTAGCTCGATCTGGTTGACCGCTGGGGTGACGAAGGTCAGGTCGATGACGTTCGACAGGTGCTCCTCGGTGAAGTTGCACACGCCGATCGAGCGCACATGACCTGCGGCGCGTTCCTGGATCAGGCCGCCGAAGCTGTCCACGTACTTGCCCAACTGCGGTGCCGGCCAGTGGATCAGGTAAAGGTCGAGGTAGTCCAGGCCGAGCCGCTCCAGACTGGCCGCGCAGGCGTTCTGGGTGGACGTGATGCCCTGGTCGGCGTTGGCCAGCTTGGTGGTGATGAACAACTCGGCACGGGGAATCCCCGACGCCGCGATCGCGCGGCCGACCGCGGCTTCATTGCCGTAGACCGCAGCGGTATCGATCAGCCGATACCCCATCTCCAGCGCCGCCGAGACCGCGCGCTCGGTCTCGGCGTCGGACAATTCGGCGACGCCAAGGCCAAGCGCCGGCATCGTGTTCTCGTCATTGAGTGCTATGGAGGGGACCAAGGCGCCCGACTCGCCGGTCAACGTCATTCACCTGCCTGTGAAGTCGAAGGTTCGTGGATCAGGACCGAGCCGATTGCCGTCGTCGAGCGAAGAGATCGACGCCATGTCGTTGCTGCTGAGTTCGAAATCGAACACGTCGAAGTTACTCGCAATCCGCTCAGGGGTCACTGACTTGGGGATCACGATATTACCGAGCTGAATATGCCACCGAATCAGAACCTGAGCGGGCGTTCGGCCGCGGTTTTCGGCAACCCCGGTGATGGTCGGATGGGTCAGCAACGATCCCCGCCCGAGCGGTCCCCATGCCTCGGTCGCGATGCCCAGGCGGGCATGGACCTCCCGCAACGCGGTCTGCGGCAGCCGGGGTGCAGCTCGACCTGGTTGACGGCGGGCACAATCCCGGTGGCATCGATAAGGACATGGAGGTGCTCGAGTTCGAAATTGCTGACCCCGATCGACCGGATCCGGCCCTGATCGCGCAGGTGAGCGAACGCCTTGAAGGTGTCGACGAACTTGTTCCGCTGCGCCATCGGCCAATGCACGAGATAAAGGTCCAGATATTCGATCCCCAGCCGATGCATGCTGGCGTCGAATGCCGCCAGCGTGCTCTCGTAGCCCTGGTCGGCGTTCCACAACTTGGTGACCAAGTAGAGTTCGTCTCTGGGCACGCCGGACGCGGCGACCGCGCGGCCGGTTTCGCGTTCGTTGCCGTACATCGCCGCGGTGTCGACATGGCGGTAACCGGTGCGCAGCGCGGTGCCCACCGCCCGCTCGGTGTCCGCGGGCGAAATCTTGAATACGCCGAATCCGACCGCGGGAATGCCATTACCGTCGTTGAGTGGGATCAAGGGGCCTAAGGAACTAGCTATGACACGAAGTCTGCCAGGCGCGCCGGACCTGCAGCTCAAAGCGCCGAGCGGGTGGGCAGGTCGGCTGCAGAGCGTCGCCACCAACGTCGGTCTCAAGGTCCTTCCCTGGGTCCCGACCCGCGCCAAGCGGTTGCTGGCCGCGGGCCGCTCGGTCACGATCGACGGCAACACGCTGGACCCCACGTTGCAGCTGATGCTGTCCACGCAGCGAGCTGTCGGTGTCAACGGCTTGGTCGTCGACGAGGACCTAGTGGCCTCCCGGAGCCAAGCACGAGAGATCGCGCTGGCCTTCGCCGGCCCGCAGGTGCACGTCGGCGTCAGCGACCTGTCGATACCCGGGCCCGCCGGTCAGATCCCGGCTCGGCACTACCGCCCGACGACCGCCGAGCCGACACCATTGCTGGTCTTCTACCACGGCGGCGGCTGGACGATCGGCGACCTGGACACCCACGATGCGCTGTGTCGGCTGACCTGTCGCGACGCCGACATCCACGTGCTATCGATCGATTACCGTCTCGCGCCTGAGCACCCCGCGCCTGCTGCACTCGACGACGCTTACGCGGCGTTTCGGTGGGCTTACCAACACGCCGGCGACCTGGGGGCGATCCCGGGCAAGGTTGCTGTCGGCGGCGACAGCGCCGGCGGCAACCTTGCGGCCGTGGTGTCCCAGCTGGCGCGCGACGACGAAGACCCGCATGGCCCTAAGCCGGTGCTGCAGTGGCTGATCTACCCGCGGACCGACTTCACCGCGAAGACCCGATCGCAGTCCTTGTTCGCCGACGGTTTCGTGCTGACCAAGCACGACATCGAGTGGTTCGAGACCCAATACGTGGGCGGTTCCGGAATCGAGCCGACGGACCCGCGGGTGTCGCCGCTGCTGGCCGAAAGCCTGTCGGGACTTCCGCCCGCGCTGATTGCGGTCGCGGGTTTCGACCCACTGCGCGACGAAGGTGAGCAGTACGCGGCGGCGCTGCAAGCGGCCGGTACTGCCGTCGATTTACGCGCCATGGGATCGCTGACTCACGCCTTCGCCAACTTCTTCCAGCTCGGCGGCGGCAGTGCCGTCGCGACCACCGAGTTGATTTCGGCGTTGCGCGCTCACCTCAGCCGCATCTGAGTTCGATTGCCCGTCTTCTTCGCGGGCCGTAACGGCCCGTATCGTCGCCGGGCTGCCCTGGAGCTACTACACCGCCGGTACGCTTAGACGCTATCGCCGGCCGCGCCGCGGTCGGAGAGTGAAGTCGACTATCGCATAACGGAGTGTGAGCAAGCCGTGGCCGCCAAATCGAAACGTCCAGCCAGCTACGACCTGAATGCCGCCGGGCGCCGACGCGATCTACTGGTCAGAATCGGACTCACCGCGATCGTGCTGATCTTCGCCGTGGTCCTGGTCGGCTACATCGTGATCTCACATAACAAAAAGACGTCCGGTGCGGAGCGCGCCATACGTGTGACGTCGAGCAAGCTGATCACCAAAGACGGCAGCAAGGACCCCAAAGCGCTCGTGTCGTTCTACGAGGACTTCCTCTGCCCGGCCTGTGGGAACTTCGAGCGACACTTCGGAGCGACGGTGGCGAACTTGATCGACACCGGCGCGATCGCCGCGGACTACTACATGGTGGGTCTGCTCAGCAGACCGCAAAACGATGATTACTCCTCGCGGGCCGGCAGTGCGGCCTACTGCGTCGCCGACGAATCGGTCGACGCCTTCCGCCGATTCCACACCACGCTGTACCGCAGCAACCTGCAGCCCTCCGAAACCGGCACGACATTTCCCACCGATGCTCAGTTGATCGAGTATGCGCGGGTGGCCGGCGTGGTCGGCAAGGTGCCCGACTGCGTCAACAGCGGCAAGTACTTGCCGATGGTCGATGGACTGGCCCAGGCCACCGGCATTCACGCCACCCCGACGATTCGCATCAACGGCCAGGACTACCAATGGTCGACGCCTCAGGCGCTGGTGGACAAGATCAAAGAGATCGTCGGCGATGTCCCGGGCCTCGATGCGGCGGCGACCCCAGCGGCGTCGTGACCGTCGCGGCGTCAGCGCAAACTGGCGAGCCAGTTGAGGATTCGGCTTCGCTGTCTCGGCGTGCGGCGACGGTGCCGCCGGCGAGCGCATGGTGGATGCTGATAGCCGGTGTGATCGGGTTGATCGCCTCGTTCACGTTGACCGTGGAGAAGATCAAGATCTTGCTCAACCCGTCGTACGTGCCGTCGTGCAACATCAACCCGATCGTGTCTTGCGGTTCGGTGATGACGACGCCACAAGCCTCGGTGCTGGGTTTCCCCAATTCGCTCATCGGCATTGCCGGGTTCACTGTGGTAGTCGTCACGGGTGTCTTGGCTGTGGCGAAAGTGCCACTGCCGCGCTGGTATTGGGTTGGATTGACCGCCGGGATCCTGGTCGGGGCCGCGTTTGTGCATTGGCTGATCGTCCAAAGCCTTTACCGCATCGGGGCCCTGTGCCCGTATTGCATGGTGGTGTGGGTGGCGACCATCTCGCTGTTGGTGGTGGTCAGCGCGGTCGCGTTCCGGCCAACCGGTGAAAGCCATCACAGCGCAGTGATCGCTGAGCTCTACCGTTGGCGTTGGTCGATTGCCGCGCTGTGGTTCACCGCGGTCTTTCTGCTGATTCTGGCCCGGTTCTGGGACTATTGGTCGACGCTTCTATAAACAGCCGAGGTAAGGGACGCGCGTGATCTCAAAAGTGTTGGTGGCCAACCGCGGCGAGATCGCCATTCGTGCGTTCCGCGCCGCCTACGAGCTCGGTGTCGGCACCGTCGCGGTCTATCCCTACGAAGACCGGAATTCGGTGCACCGCCTCAAGGCCGACGAGTCCTACCAAATCGGGGAGATCGGCCACCCGGTGCGGGCTTATCTGTCGGTCGACGAAATCGTCGACACGGCTCGACGTTCCGGCGCCGATGCGGTTTATCCCGGGTACGGGTTCTTGTCGGAGAACCCCGAGCTGGCGGCCTCCTGCGCGGACGCGGGTATCACATTCGTCGGCCCTAGCGCCGAAGTGCTTGAGCTGACCGGCAATAAGTCCCGCGCGATCGCGGCCGCGCGCGAGGCCGGTCTACCGGTCCTCAGGTCGTCGGCACCGTCGGCATCTGTCGAGGAACTGGTGTCCGCCGCCGCGGACATGCAATTCCCGTTGTTCGTCAAGGCGGTGGCCGGCGGCGGGGGCCGCGGGATGCGGCGTGTCAGCGATCCGGCCGCGCTGCCTGAGGCCATCGAAGCCGCCAGCCGAGAAGCCGAGTCGGCGTTCGGGGATCCGACGGTCTACCTCGAGCAGGCGGTGATCAACCCACGCCATATCGAGGTGCAGATCCTCGCCGACAATCACGGGAACGTGATCCACCTCTACGAGCGAGACTGCAGTGTGCAGCGACGCCACCAGAAAGTCGTCGAACTGGCCCCCGCCCCCAACCTGGCCGAGGAGTTGCGCGCCAAAATCTGTTCCGACGCAGTGGCTTTCGCCCGCCAGATCAACTACAGCTGTGCGGGCACCGTGGAGTTCTTGCTGGACGAGCGCGGGCATCACGTCTTCATCGAGATGAATCCACGTATCCAGGTTGAGCACACCGTTACCGAGGAGATCACCGACGTCGATTTGGTTTCCAGCCAGCTGCGGATCGCGTCCGGGGAGACCCTCGAGGATTTGGGTCTGCGCCAGGAGACGGTCCGGCCGCATGGCGCTGCGCTGCAGTGCCGCATCACCACCGAAGATCCGGCCAACGGGTTCCGGCCGGACACCGGCCGGATCAGCGCCTACCGCAGCCCGGGCGGCGCGGGTATCCGGCTGGACGGCGGAACGAATCTGGGCGCTGAGATCAGCGCACACTTCGATTCCATGCTGGTCAAGCTGACTTGTCGGGGCCGCGACTTCCACACCGCTGTGAACCGGGCACGGCGCGCGATCGCCGAGTTCCGGATCCGTGGCGTGTCGACGAATATTCCGTTCTTGCAGGCGGTTCTGGACGATCCGGACTTCCAAGCCGGCCGCGTCACCACGTCCTTCATCGACGAGCGCCCGCAGCTGCTTACGGCACGATCGTCGGCCGATCGCGGTACCAAGATCCTCAACTACCTCGCCGACGTCACCGTCAACAAACCACATGGCTCACGAGCGTCGACGGTGTATCCGCAGGACAAGTTGCCCGACGTCGATCTGGAGGTCGCGCCACCGCCGGGCTCTAAGCAACGGCTGGTCGAGTTGGGACCTGAGGGTTTCGCGCGCTGGCTCAGGGAGTCGCCGGCGGTGGGCGTCACCGACACGACGTTTCGCGATGCCCACCAGTCGCTGCTGGCGACACGAGTACGCACCAGCGGTCTTGTGATGGTCGCGCCCTACATCGCCCGGACCATGCCGCAGCTGCTGTCCGTGGAGTGTTGGGGGGGTGCGACTTACGATGTGGCGCTGCGCTTCCTCAAGGAGGAGCCCTGGGAACGGCTGGCCGCACTGCGTGAGGCGATGCCCAACATCTGCCTGCAGATGCTGCTGCGGGGCCGCAATACCGTTGGCTACACACCGTATCCGGAGCTGGTTACGTCGGCGTTCGTGGACGAGGCGACGGCCACCGGTATTGACATCTTCCGGATTTTCGACGCGCTGAACAACCTAGAGTCGATGCGTCCAGCTATCGACGCGGTGCGCGAAACAGGCTCTGCGATAGCCGAAGTCGCGATGTGCTATACCGGCGACCTGTCCGACCCGGGTGAGCAGCTTTACACGCTCGACTACTACCTGAAATTGGCTGAGCAGATCGTGGACGCCGGCGCACATGTGCTCGGTATCAAAGACATGGCCGGATTGCTGCGGCCGCAGGCGGCACGGCAATTGGTCAGTGCGTTGCGCAGTCGCTTCGACCTGCCCGTGCACCTGCACACGCATGACACACCGGGCGGCCAGCTGGCCAGCTACGTGTCTGCCTGGCAGGCGGGCGCCGACGCAGTGGACGGTGCCGCCGCGCCAATGGCGGGAACGACCAGCCAGCCGGCACTGAGTTCGATCGTCGCCGCCGCCACGCACACCGAATACGACACCGGTCTGTCGTTGTCGGCGGTGTGCGCGCTGGAGCCTTACTGGGAGGCGCTGCGAAAGGTCTATGCGCCCTTCGAATCTGGGCTGCCCGGCCCAACGGGACGGGTCTATCACCATGAGATTCCGGGCGGGCAATTGTCGAATCTGCGCCAGCAGGCCATTGCGCTGGGGCTGGGGGATCGGTTCGAGGAGGTCGAAGAGGCCTACGCCGGTGCCGACCGGGTGCTGGGCCGGCTGATCAAAGTCACGCCATCGTCGAAGGTGGTCGGTGATCTGGCGCTGGCGTTGGTCGGCGCGGGTCTGAGTGCCGACGAATTCGCCGCAGATCCCGGGCGATTCGATATCCCGGAGTCAGTATTGGGATTCTTGCGGGGCGAGCTGGGTGACCCGGCAGGTGGGTGGCCCGAACCGCTGCGCACCAAGGCCCTGGCCGGCCGGGGCCCGGCCAAGCCTGTCGAGCAACTCACGCCGGAAGACGAGGCCACCCTCGCACTGCTTGGCGCGAAACGCCAAGCCACCCTCAACCGGCTGCTATTCCCAGGCCCCACAAGGGAATTCGAGGCGCACCGGGAAAGCTACGGCGACACGTCACAGCTGTCGGCGAACCAATTCTTCTACGGCCTGCGCCAAGGCGAAGAACACCGGGTGCACCTGGAGCCCGGCGTGGAACTGCTGATCGGCTTGGAGGCCATCTCCGAGCCCGACGAACGCGGCATGCGCACGGTGATGTGCATCATCAACGGTCAGCTGCGCCCGGTGGAGGTGCGTGACCGCGGCATTGCCAGCACGGTTCCGACCGCGGAGAAGGCTGACCGGGCCAACCCCAACCACGTCGCGGCACCGTTCGCCGGGGTCGTCACCGTCGGCGTCTCCGTCGGCGACCGGGTGAGCGCCGGCCAGACCATCGCGACCATCGAGGCAATGAAGATGGAAGCGCCGATCACTGCGCCCGCCAACGCCACCGTGGAGCGAGTGGCGGTGTCCGCCACCGCCCAGGTAGAGGGCGGGGATCTGCTGGTGGTGCTCACCTGACGCGCATCATCGGCGGCGTCGCCGGGGGACGGCGGATCGCGGTACCGCCGCGCGGAACCCGGCCGACCACCGATCGGGTTCGCGAATCGCTGTTCAACATCGTGGCCGCCCGGCGAAACTTCAACGGTATGTCTGTACTGGACCTATATGCCGGCTCGGGTGCGTTCGGCCTGGAGGCGCTGTCGCGCGGTGCGACGTCGGCCCTGTTCGTCGAGTCCGACCACCGCGCGGCGGCCGTGCTCGCGCGCAACATTGCCACCCTCGACCTGCCCGGCGCGACGCTGTGTCGCGGGTTGGTGACGGCCGTGCTGGCGACCGGTGCCGCAGCGCCGGTCGATCTCGTGTTGGCCGACCCGCCTTACGACGTCGAGACGGCCGACGTTCAGGCCGTTTTGGCCGCTCTGACCAGACACGGCTGGGCCCACGAAGGGACGCTCGCCGTTTTTGAACGCGGTGCCGGCAGCACGCCGCTGAGTTGGCCGAGTGGGTGGCATCCCTGGCAGCAGCGGGTTTACGGCGACACCCGTTTGGAGCTGGCCGAACGGCTGTCGGTAGGCGTGTAGCGTCTTCGCACATGAGCGGCGCGGTCTGCCCAGGGTCATTTGATCCGGTGACGTTGGGCCACATCGACGTTTTCGAACGCGCTGCGGCCCAGTTCGACGAAGTGGTGGTGGCGATTCTGGTCAACCCCGCAAAAAAGGGCATGTTCGACCTCGACGAGCGGATCGCGATGATCAAGGAGTCGACGACGCATCTGCCCAACCTGCGAGTGGAGGCCGGGGAAGGTCTGGTCGTCGACTTCGTCACCGCGCGTGGGATGACGGCCATCGTCAAGGGGCTGCGCACCGGCACCGACTTCGAATACGAGCTCCAGATGGCGCAGATGAACAATCACGTCGCCGGTGTCGACACCTTCTTCGTGGCAACCACACCGAGGTATTCGTTCGTGTCGTCATCGCTGGCGAAAGAGGTCGCGCTGCTTGGCGGTAATGTCTCCGAGCTGCTGCCCGAGGCGGTCAACCGCCGGCTGGCCGAAAAACTGCGCCAGCGCGGCCGGGCGTAAGCCACGGCCGCGCTGGCGGATTGGTTTCGTCAGCTCTCGGCGAGCGCGCTGTGCAGTGACTGCTTCGCTTCGGTGATCGCAGTCAAGACCTTGGTTCGAGCCTCGGCCAATTTGGCCTTCTGCGCGTCCGTGCCCGACCAGACGATGGTCCGCGCCAGTCCAGCAAGCTCGACGAGTCCCCAACGGATCTTGATGACGTCGCCGAACTTTGCGACCTGAGCGAGCCGGGCGTGGATGCCTTCACTCGTGACGCCCTTCCACGACAACACATTGGTGCCTTGCTCGGTCAGGGTGGCCACCCCGTCACTGACGGTCACGAAGCCGCGACCCGCGAGGTGTCCAATTGCAAGCTCGACGATCCCTTCCGGGGGAGTGAGAGCGCCGTCGGTCGCCTCGGATACGCGCTGCACAATCTGCGCGGCGTTCGCCGGCCCATCGAGCAGCAGGGCGGCGGTGCCGATCACCACCCGCTTGCGCGGCCCGCCGAAACCGTGTCCGCCGAAACCGGGCCCGCCGAAACCGGGCCCACCAAAGCCGGGCCCACCAAAGCCGGGCCCACCAAAGCCGGGTCCACCCCAGCCGTGTCCACCGAAGCCGGGTCCACCCCAGCCGTGTCCACCAGTAAATCCACCACCGAACACCCTTGTTCTCCTTCAGTTAACGGCGACTAGTCAACCGACTCAGTCGCCGAGGTTTATATCTAGTTCCTTGATACGCGGCCCGCCGATACGTGTCAAGTAACTTGATATGAAGGTTGGATGCGGACGCGGGCGCCCGTCCGATACTGACTCACCGGGCAACGCGCTGGCTAATCGGCGCCTTGGACCACGCATCCATGCCAGCATGGACGAGATGAGCGAACCCGATGATCAACCGCTGGGCTTTCTGGTGCGCCGGTTGATGGGGCGACTGCGACCCCAGGCGGCGACGGCGTTGCGACCGCTGGGGCTCGGATTGCCCGAATTCGTCTGCATGCGCATTCTCGATGCGTATCCGGGCCGTACCAGCGCCGAGCTGGCGCGGCACACCTACGTCACTGCGCAAGCGATGAATCAGGTTTTGCAAGGACTGCAAGAGATGGGCGTCGTTACCCGCCCCGCGACGGCGCCGTTAGGCCGCGCACTGCCGGCCCAGCTCACCCGCAAGGGCAGGGCGCTGCTCAAGCGCGCGGAAGCGGCCGTCGACGCGGCCGATGAACAGATGCTGGCGCATCTCAGCCCGGCCGAACAACGCCAACTCAAGCGGCTGCTCTACCGCGCCGGGAATCCGTCAACTGACGATGCCTCACCGTGCGACTCTGCCGCCGAATTACGGGTCGACCAGAAGTAGCCGCCCGCGGCTGCCGGCCACGCTACTAATGGCAGTGATCGTGATGGTCGTGCTCCGTGTCCGGAGAGCCGCCCATCATGCGCAGCATCGGGATGCCGCCCGTCGTCACGAACCGTACGACGAGCACCGTGGCCAGCGCGAGGAAGGCGATATTGAGCCAGGTGGTGTAGTTCAACGAAATCCCGGCGTGCATCACCGTTGCATTGCGTTGCGACGGAATGAGACTCGCTGCGCCGAAAACCAATTCGACGAGGTAGCCGGCCACGACCATCGCAGCGTAGAAGGTGCCCAGCAGCGTCAGCATCATCGCCGTGCCGTAGTACTTGCGGTAGATATTCAAGATCGGCAGGATCAACAGGTCGGCGAAGATGAATGCGACGACGCCGCCGAAGCTGATGCCGCCGTTCCACAACACCGCGGCCAGCGGAACGTTGCCGATCGAGCAGACGAACGAGACGATCGCGACGACGGGCCCCACGATCGGTCCCCAC
The DNA here is from genome assembly GCF_035570115.1 of Mycobacterium sp. Lineage (GTDB taxonomy): Bacteria > Actinomycetota > Actinomycetes > Mycobacteriales > Mycobacteriaceae > Mycobacterium. The sequence goes on along the minus strand of NZ_DATMLH010000255.1, from coordinate 39,554 downwards.
AGCGTCGACAAAACTGGATGGTCGACGAAAAAGAAGTGTTGCCAGAATGATTCGGGCACCCAGGCCGCGATGGCACCCGCGATCAGCAGCCCCAGAATCAGATCACGAAGGATCGCGCTCCATTCCATGACAAACACGTGGGAGACCGAGGTAAGACCTTCCCGCGAAAACAGCCGCCGCCAAAACGGGCCATCCCCTTGAATCGACATGTCCATGGCCGCATGGCCTTCCATCGACCCGGCTAACCCCCGATCGGCCTGTCGACGGGCGGCGTCGACGAGCCGCGTGCGCACGAACAGCCGGAACAACACGGCCAGAACCACGATCATCAACGGACCACCGATGAATTCCGCCGCGGTGAACTGCCAGCCCATCAGCAGAGCCAGGATGATGCCCAACTCCACCACCAGATTGGTGGAGCCGATCTCGAAGGCCATGGCGGCGGTGAAATTGGCGCCCTTGCGGAACAGCGACCGGGCCAGGGCCACCGCGGCATACGAGCACGACGACGACGCGGCGCCCAGTCCGGCCGCGATCGCCAGCGTGCGGGGCCGGTCGTCGCCCAGCAGAGCCACCACGGTCGATCGACGCACGACGGCCTGTACCACCGCCGAAAGGGCGAAGCCCAGGATCAACGCCCACAGGATCTCCCACGTCATCGACCCTGCCAGCGCCAACGCATGCCCAACCGCTCCCGCCGCTTCCTTTAGCACCAGACCCTCCACTTCGGCCGTTGTGCCTATCTTGGCCCATTCAAGGTACCCCCAGGGGGTATCTTCGCATCTTTGTGCGGTCGTCGGCCCCTTTAGGCTCGCGTCGATCCATAATTGCCGTAAATCCGCCCGAGCCGACATAATGACGCCAAGTGTGCAGGTGAGTGGGCGCAGCTCCGGTCGCATAAAGCCCGACACACCGGGCTCGCAACTCAGTCACAGGTGTAACACCAGGCACACTGGTAACAACAACGATGCCGGGAGGGTGTTGCCGTGTACCGAGTATTTGAGGCGCTCGACGAGCTGGGTGCCATTGTCGAAGAAGCTCGTGGTGTGCCGATGACCGCGGGCTGCGTGGTGCCCCGCGGCGACGTGCTCGAACTGATCGATGACATCAAGGACGCGATCCCGGGCGAGCTCGATGACGCCCAGGACGTGCTCGACGCCCGCGACTCGCTGCTGCACGAGGCCAAGGCGCATGCGGACTCCGTGATGTCCTCGGCCAATACCGAGTCCGACTCGATGCTCAACCACGCCCGAACGGAGGCCGACCGGGTCTTGGCCGAGGCGAAAGCGCAGGCCGATCGGATGGTGGGCGAGGCGCGCCAGCACAGCGAACGAATGGTTTCCGAAGCACGTGAGGAAGCGATCCGTATCGCGGCGGCGGCCAAACGCGAGTACGAGGCCACCACAGGCCGCGCCAAGACCGAATGCGACCGGCTTGTCGAAAACGGCAACATCTCCTACGAGAAAGCCGTGCAAGAGGGCATCAAGGAACAGCAGCGCCTGGTCTCCCAGACCGAGGTCGTGCAATCGGCCAACGCCGAGTCCACCCGGCTCATCGACGCGGCGCACGCCGAAGCCGACCGGCTGCGCGGTGAATGCGACATCTACGTCGACAGCAAGCTGGCCGAGTTCGAGGAGTACCTCAACAGCACCCTGCGCTCGGTCAACCGCGGCCGCCATCAACTGCGGACGGCGGCGGGCGTGCACGACTACGCGCAGCGCTAACCCTGGCACCGGCGACACTGGGCGGCTGTTGGGCGCCCGTAGGATTGCGACTATGGCCCGGCAGCACAGCCAAACGGCGCAGCCGAATCCGGCCTCGCCGCTAGCCGTCAACATCGCGCGGCTGGGACGACGCCCGGGATCGATGTTTCCCCTGCACGACGTCGTGCCCAGCCCGTCGCGCATCGGCCTGGAAATGATCGGAATCCAGGCCGACGCGCCATTGGAGCTCGATCTCCGCGTCGAATCGGTGTCCGAAGGCGTGCTGGTGACCGGGACGCTGACCGCGCCCACCACCGGCGAATGTGCCCGCTGCCTGACGCCGTTCAGCGGGCGCGTCGAAGTCGCGCTGACCGAGCTGTTCGCCTATCCGGACAGCATCACCGACGCGACGACCGAGGAGGACGAGGTCGGTCGGGTCGTCAACGACATCGTCGATCTCGAGCAGCCGATCATCGATGCAGTGGGACTGGAACTGCCGTTCTCGCCGGTGTGCCGGGCGGATTGCCCGGGGCTGTGTCCGCATTGCGGCATCCCGCTGGCAACCGCCGAGCCCGGTCATCACCACGACGAGATCGATCCGCGCTGGGCCAAGCTGGCCACCATGATGCGGACCGACGACGACGGGGGCGCGGAGTGAATGACCTCCTCGACGCGCTCGGCGTCGATCTGCCCGATGAGCTGCTGACCTTGGCGCTGACCCACCGCAGCTACGCCTACGAGCACGGCGGTCTACCCACCAACGAGCGCTTGGAGTTTCTCGGCGACGCGGTCCTCGGGCTGATCGTCACCGACGAACTGTTCCACCGGCACCCCGACCGCTCGGAGGGGGATCTGGCCAAACTGCGGGCCAGCATCGTCAACACCCAGGCGTTGGCCGAAGTCGCGCGGAATCTGACCGAGCAAGGCCTCGGCGCGCATCTGCTCCTGGGACGGGGCGAGGCCAACACCGGTGGGGCCGACAAATCCAGCATCCTGGCAGACAGCATGGAATCGCTGCTGGGAGCGATCTACCTGCACCACGGTATGGACAGCGCGCGGGGGGTGATCCTGCGGTTATTCGGTCCCCTGATGGACGCCGCGCCGACCCTGGGCGCCGGATTGGATTGGAAGACCAGCCTGCAGGAGCTGACCGCAGCCCGCGGCCTTGGCGCGCCGTCGTATCAGGTCAGCTCGACCGGACCCGACCATGACAAAGAGTTCACCGCCGTCGTGGTCGTGACCGACACCGAATACGGTTCGGGTGTGGGCCGATCGAAGAAGGAAGCCGAGCAGCATGCCGCGGCTGCCGCCTGGAAAACCCTGAGCGTGCTCGACAGCGCGTGATCTAGATGCCCGAACTACCCGAGGTTGAGGTGGTGCGGCGCGGCTTGCAGGCCCATGTGGTGGGCAGGACCATCACCGCCGTCCGAGTGCATCACCCCCGCGCAGTGCGCCGCCACGAGGCCGGCCCCGCCGACCTGACCGCGCGGCTGCTGGACGCCCGGATCACCGGCACCGATCGGCGCGGAAAGTATCTGTGGCTCCTGCTGGACGAGGGCGACTGCGCGCTCTTGGTCCACCTTGGCATGAGCGGTCAGATGCTGCTCGGGACGGTGCCGAACGTGGGCCACCTGCGGATCGCGGCGGTCCTCGACGACGGTACGACGCTGAGCTTCGTCGACCAGCGCACTTTCGGCGGGTGGCTGCTCGCCGAGATGGTGACGGTGGACGGCAGCGTGGTTCCGGCGCCCGTCGCCCACTTGGCGCGCGATCCTCTCGACCCGCGATTCGACATTGAGGCCGTGGTCAATGTGTTGCGGCGCAAGCATTCCGAAATCAAACGCCAGCTGCTCGACCAGACGGTGGTGTCGGGCATCGGCAACATCTACGCCGACGAAGCGTTGTGGCGGGCCAAAGTGAACGGCGCGCGTCTTGCCGACGCCTTGACGCGGCGGCAGCTGACCGCGGTGCTGGAGGCGGCCGCCGAGGTGATGCGTGACGCGCTGGCGCAGGGCGGCACGTCGTTCGATTCGTTGTACGTCAACGTCAACGGCCAGTCCGGCTACTTCGACCGCTCGCTCAACGTGTACGGCCGCGAAGGCAAGGCCTGCCGCCGCTGCGGCGCGGTGATCCGCCGGGAGAAGTTCATGAACCGCTCGTCGTATTACTGCCCGCGGGATCAGCCGCGGCCGCGCCGGTAAGCGCGCCGGGTGCGTGGCGGATCGCCCGCTGACTGGCGGGGCCCGCCGGTGCCGCCAGTCAGAACGCCATCATCCCGCCGCCGCCAACAAGCTCGATCAGGGGGGTGTATATGTCGGTGACCAGGAGGCCTTCGACCTCAACCCCGTCCGTTCCATTCCCGCCTCCTGGCAGGAGGCCGAGCAAGAAGTCGGTGAATTGGATGTCGGGGCCGGCGCCGGATGGATCGTGTAGGTCGTCAAACAAGGTAGTTATATGGTTGTTGAGAACCGCCTCCTCAGTGATGGGGGCCCTCGCCGCGGGCTCGGCGTCCGCCGCTGCCGCGTCTAGCATCCGCATCCCGCCGCCCCCGTCAAGAAGGTTGATCCCGTCGGTTGCAAGGTTGGCCACGGTGGTTTCGGCGTCGATCCCGAGCGTTCCGTCGGCGCCTCCCGGCAGGGAGGCATAGATGGAGTCGAGGAGTCCGTTTTCGGGGCCAGCGAGGAATTTAAGCCCTAGGTCGTCATCGAGGGCAATTACATCGCCGTTAGCAATCGACTCCGGGCTCCGACCGGTGATATCGGACACGGAGTCGCCCGCGGCGGCGGCCCCAATGGCATCGTCCGTGGTGTCGGCGTAGGCGAGGGGCGCCGGGATCATCGCGGCGGCCAGCGCAGCGCCGGCAGCCGCGCTGAGAACGGCAGCGTAGGCGCCCCGTCGGCGGCGCCGCTGGCAAACATCGCGGTCACTGCGGTGGTCCTTATTCATGATTGAGCCCCCAATCGGTTGATGGTCTTGCTAACTCAGGTTGAGCTGGTGAATACATTAGACACGCATAGAATGCTAGTAATAGGACACTGATAGAGTAATTAAAACGATACATTACTGTTATGTAAACGTGACTTTCTGTCGGCGGTGGTGCCGCCGACGCGAGCGGGGCGGCCACTCGAACTTCTCCGCGCTACCCTCGATCTCGCTCCAAACCAAGGCCGGTAGAAAGAACCCATGACTGAACTGTGGGTGGAACGCACCGGGGTGCGCCGCTATACCGGGCACAGCTCGCGCGGGGCCCAAGTACTCATCGGCTCCGAGGACGTCGACGGGGTATTCACTCCCGGCGAGTTGATGAAGATCGCGCTCGCGGCCTGTAGCGGGATGTCCAGTGACCACCCGGTGGCCCATCGGCTTGGCGACGACTACCAGGCGACGATTCGGGTGTCCGGCGACGCCGACCGCGAGCAGGAGCGCTATCCGCTGCTGCAGGAGACCCTCGAAATCGACATGTCAGGGTTGTCGGACCAAGAGAAGGAGCGCCTGCTGGTTGTGGTCAACCGAGCCGTCGACCAGGTGTGCACGGTCGGTCGAACTCTGAAATCTGGCACGACGATCACCTTCGAGATAGCCGATGTCGGAGCCTGACCCGGAAGCTGACGGCGTACGCCTGACCGCGTGGGTGCACGGGCGGGTGCAAGGTGTTGGCTTCCGGTGGTGGACTCGCTCGCGGGCGCTGGAACTCGGGCTGACCGGCTACGCCGCCAACCGTCCCGACGGCCGGGTGCAGGTCGTCGCGCAGGGCCCCCGTGACGCGTGTGAACGGCTGTTACGCCTGTTGCAGGACGGGAAAACGCCAGGCCACGTCGACAACGTTGTCGTCGATTGGTCGCCGCGCGGCGAACCGATCAGCGGCTTCACCGAGCGGTAGTCTGGCACGCCGTGTACCTCAAGAGCCTGACGCTGAAGGGCTTCAAATCCTTCGCCTCGCCGACGACGCTGCGGTTTGAGCCCGGCATCACCGCGGTCGTCGGGCCTAACGGGTCGGGCAAATCCAACGTGGTGGATGCGTTGGCCTGGGTGATGGGGGAGCAGGGCGCCAAGACGCTGCGGGGCGGCAAGATGGAAGACGTCATCTTCGCCGGAACGTCGTCGCGGGCTCCGCTGGGCCGCGCCGAGGTCATTGTCACCATTGACAACTCCGACAACGCTTTGCCGATTGAATACTCCGAAGTATCGATTACCCGCCGGATGTTTCGCGACGGCGCCAGCGAATACGAAATCAACGGCAGCAGCTGCCGTTTGATGGACGTCCAGGAGCTGCTGAGCGACTCCGGCATCGGCCGCGAGATGCATGTCATCGTCGGACAGGGCAAGCTGAACGAGATCCTGGAGTCACGGCCGGAGGATCGTCGGGCATTCATCGAAGAAGCCGCCGGTGTGCTCAAGCACCGCAAGCGCAAGGAAAAAGCCGTCCGCAAGCTTGAGGCGATGTCGGCGAACCTGGCCCGGCTCACCGATCTGACCACCGAACTGCGCCGCCAGCTCAAACCGCTGGGCCGCCAGGCCGAGGTGGCTCGCCGGGCCCAGACCATCCAGGCCGATCTGCGTGATGCCCGGTTGCGGCTGGCCGCCGACGACGTGGTCGTGCGGCAGGCCGAGCTCAACGACACCAACCAGGCCGAGGCCGCGTTGCGCCGCGAACACGACGAAGCCGCGGCCCGGATGGCGGTGGCGTCCGACGAGCTGGCCGCCCAAGAAGCCGCGCTGGCGTCCCTGTCTGAACGTGCGGAGTCAGGTCAGCAGACCTGGTTTCGGTTGTCCGCCTTGGCCGAACGGGTAAGCGCGACCGTGCGCATCGCCAGCGAGCGTGCTCAGCATCTGGACGTCGAGCCGACCACGACCGGCGGACCTGACCCCGATGCGTTGGAGGCGGAGGCTCAGCAAGTGGCTGCCGCCGAGCAGCAGCTGCTGGCCGAGCTGGCCGCAACCCGCACCCGACTTGACGCCGCGCGAACTGAGCTCGCCGGCCGTGAGCGCGATGCCGCCGAAGCCGAACAGGCCCACCTGGCGGCGGTGCAGGCAGAGGCCGACCGCCGCGAGGGCCTGGCCCGGCTGGCCGGCCAGGTCGAGACCATGCGCGCGCGCGTCGAGTCGATTGATGACAGCGTGGCCAAGTTGTCGGAGCGCATCGAGGAGGCCGCCGCCCGCTCCCATCACGCGCAGGTGGAGTTCGAAACCGTGCAGGGCCGGGTCGGTGAGCTCGACCAAGGCGAAATCGGCCTCGACGACCACCACGACCGGATGGTGGCGGCCTTGCGGCTGGCCGACGAGCGGGTCGCCGAACTGCAGTCGGCCGAGCGTGGCGCCGAACGCCAAGTGGCTTCGTTGCGGGCCCGGATCGACGCGTTGTCGACCACGCTCGAGCGCAAGGACGGCGCTGACTGGCTCACCCGAAATCGCGGCGGCGCAGGGCTTTTCGGGTCCGTGGCAAAACTGGTCAAGGTGCATTCGGGTTATGAAGCCGCGCTCGCTGCGGTGCTGGGCGCGGCCGCAGATGCGCTGGCCGCCGACAGCTTCAGCGCGGCGGCTTCCGCGGTGAGCGCGCTGAAGCAGGCCGACGGCGGTCGCGCGGCCATTGTGCTCGGCGACTGGCCGGCCATAGAAGACCCAGCGCCGGCGACGTACCCCCTGCCCGACGACGCGCGGTGGGCGCTCGACCTGGTCGAGGCGCCGGCGAGGCTGCGTGGCGCGATGATCGCGTTGCTCTCTGGCGTCGCGGTGGTCGGCAACCTCACCGAGGCAATGGATCTGGTGGCCGCCCGCCCGCGGTTGCGCGCGGTCACCCGCGACGGCGATCTGGTGGGTGCGGGCTGGGTCAGCGGCGGGTCCGACCGCAAACCGTCCACGCTGGAGATCACCTCCGAAATCGCCAAGGCGCGTAGCGAACTGGCGGCATCCGAGACGCAGGCCAGCCAGCTCGCAGCGGCGTTGTCCGGGGCGCTGAGCGAACAGGCGGCTCGCCAGGACTCCGCCGAACAGGCGTTGGCCGCGCTCAACGAGTCCGACGCCGCGATCTCGGGGATCTACGAGCAGCTCGGTCGGCTCGGCCAGGACGCCCGGGCCACCGAAGGGGAGTGGCGCAGGCTGCTGCGCCAACGTGAGGAGTTAGAGGCCGGACGCGCTGAAACCCTGGCCGAGCTGGGTGAACTCGAGACCCGGCTGCGCAACGTCGAGCAGACACAGCACGTCGCGGCCGAGCCGGGCGACCGGCAGCAGATCGCTGCGGCGGCCGAGGCGGCTCGCGGCGTCGAGGTGGAAGCCCGGTTGGCGGTGCGCACCGCCGAGGAGCGCGCCAATGCCGTTCGCGGACGCGCGGATTCGCTGCGTCGCGCCGCTCTTGCGGAACGCGAGGCGAGGCTACGTGCCCAGCAGGCCCGCGCCGCGCGTGAGCACGCAGCCGCAGTGGCCGCGGCGGTGGCCGCCGCCGGGCGGCGGCTGGCCGGGCGGCTGGATCAGGTGGTCGCGGCCGCGTCGCACAACCGCGACGTGCTCGCCGCCGAACGCCAACAGCGGTCGGTTGCCATGGCGGCGGTTCGCGAAGAGGTGAACGCACTGGGCAGCCGGATCACCGCGCTTACCGAGTCGTTGCACCGGGACGAGGTGGCCAAGGCGCAGGCGGCGCTGCGGATCGAGCAGCTCGAGCAGATGGTGCTCGAGCAGTTCGGGATGGCGCCAGACGATCTGGTCGCCGAATACGGCCCACAGCTTTCGCTGCCGCCGACCGAGCTGGAGCTCGCCGAGTACGAGCAGGCCCGCGAGCGTGGCGAACAGGTGACCGCGCCGGCACCCATGCCGTTCGACCGCCCCACCCAGGAGCGTCGCGCCAAACGGGCCGAGCGAGAGCTGGCCGAACTGGGCCGGGTCAACCCGTTGGCGCTGGAGGAGTTCGCGGCGCTGGAAGAACGCTACAACTTCTTGTCCACCCAACTCGAGGACGTCAAGGCCGCACGCAAGGATCTGCTTGACGTGGTGGCCGACGTGGACGCCCGCATCCTGCAGGTGTTCGCCGACGCTTACGCCGATGTGGAGCGCGAGTTCCGCGGGGTGTTCGCCGCCCTGTTCCCCGGCGGTGAGGGCCGGTTGCGGCTCACCGACCCCGACGACATGCTGACCACCGGCATCGAGGTCGAGGCCCGCCCGCCCGGTAAGAAGGTCAAGCGGCTCTCGCTGCTATCCGGCGGGGAGAAGTCGCTGACCGCGGTCGCGATGCTGGTGGCGATCTTCCGGGCCCGCCCGTCGCCGTTCTACATCATGGACGAGGTGGAAGCGGCGCTCGACGACGTGAACCTGCACCGGTTGCTGAACTTGTTCGAGCAGCTGCGCACCCAGTCGCAGCTGATCGTCATCACGCACCAGAAGCCGACGATGGAAGTTGCCGACGCGCTCTACGGCGTCACGATGCGCGACGACGGCATCACCGCGGTGATCTCCCAGCGGATGCGCGGCCAGCAGGTCGACCAGCTGGTCACCACTACTTAGCGAGGAACACGTTGTCGCAAGGTCTCTGGATCGCGATCGCAGTCGCCGCGGCGCTGATCGTCATCGCCGTGTTGGTCCTGGGTCTGCTCCGATATCGCCGGCGGCAGATCAGCCTCTCAGCCCGCGAGCAAACCGACACCCTCGATCGCTCGGGGGGCTACACCGCGTCGTCAGGAATCGCCTTCAGCCGCACCGAAACTCCGGAACGGATCGATACCACCGGCCTGCCCGCCGTCGGCGACGACGCGACCATTCCGCGCGATGCCCCGAAGCGTCCGATCTCCGATGTCCAACTGCCCGAACCGGATACCGTAGATATCGCGGCGCCTCCACCGGTGCAGGCGCCTGCACCGTCAACGCCTCCGCCCGCAGCCGAGCCCGCAGCCGAGCCGACGGCACCGGACGTTGAAGCCATCGCACCGCCCGAAGGACGGTTGGAGCGACTGCGCGGCCGGCTTTCCCGGTCACAGAATGCGTTGGGCCGCAGCCTGTTAGGACTCCTTGGCGGTGGCGATCTCGACGAAGGCTCCTGGGAGGAAGTAGAGGACACCCTGCTGATCGCCGACTTGGGCCCGACGGTCGCCACGTCGGTGGTGACTCAGTTGCGCAGTCGGCTCGCGGGCAAAGACGTACGCACCGAGGCCGATGCCCGTGCGGTGCTGCGGGAGGTGCTGATCACCGAGCTGCAACCCGACCTGGACCGGTCCGTTCGCGCGTTGCCGCACGACGACCACCCCTCGGTGCTACTGGTCGTCGGCGTTAACGGCACCGGCAAGACCACCACCGTCGGCAAACTGGCGCGGGTATTGGTCGCCGACGGCCGGCGGGTGGTGCTGGGCGCCGCCGACACTTTCCGGGCCGCCGCCGCCGATCAGTTGCAGGCCTGGGCCGCGCGGGTGGGCGCCGAAGTGGTGCGCGGAGCCGAAGGCGCCGACCCGGCGTCGGTGGCGTTCGACGCCGTCGACAAGGGCATCGCCGTGGGCGCCGACGTCGTGGTGATCGACACCGCAGGCCGGCTGCACACCAAAACCGGGTTGATGGACGAGCTCGGCAAGGTCAAACGGGTGGTGACGAGGCGCGCGGCGGTCGACGAAGTGCTGCTGGTGCTCGACGCCACCATCGGTCAGAACGGGCTGGCGCAGGCGCGGGTCTTCGCCGACGTCGTCGACATCACCGGAGCGGTACTGACCAAGCTGGACGGAACCGCCAAGGGTGGCATCGTTTTCCGGGTCCAGCAGGAACTGGGGGTGCCGGTGAAGCTGGTCGGGCTCGGGGAGGGACCCGACGACCTTGCGCCGTTCGAACCCGCCGCCTTCGTCGACGCCCTGCTCGGTTGATCGAAGGGTCGGGCTCAAGCAGCGCGAGCTCGCATGCATACCGCCGAAGAGCGATGCAACATCTTTCCGGGCGGAGTTGCGCTTTTCACCGAACGAGCATCGCGAGGCGCGTGCGGTCGCTACCGTGGCGAGTATGGCGCCGAGCGGCGTGCTGATCACCGCGTTGCGCGATCTGCAGTGGCGACGGCGGCGCTTCGTTATTGCGGTCATCGGCACCGGCGTGGTGTTCGCGATGACCCTCGTCCTGACCGGACTGGCGAATGGCTTTCGCTTCGAGGCTCGGCACACGGTTGATTCGCTGGGCATCGACACCTACCTCATCAAGGCGGGCGCAGTGGGCCCATTCCTGGGTGCGGCGATGTTCCCCGTGGCAGAAGCACAGGCCGTCGGCAGGGTCCCGGGCGTCGAATCGGCGATCCCGCTGGTCTTCGCCCAAGAGGCACTGCAGGACCGCGGTTCATCGCAGAACGTCAACGTGTTCGGTATGCCCGAACACGGACCGGGGATGCCGACAATGGCGGCTGGGCGGGCACCCTCGAGCCCCGGCGAGGTCGCGATATCGAAGACCCTCGGGCGCGCTGTCGGCGACCATGTCGAGATCGGGTCGCGCGTAGTGCGGATCGTCGGACTCGTCGACAAATCCACCGCGCTCGCGGGCCAGGCCAACGCATTCCTTACCGTCGAAGGGGCGCAGCAAGTGCTGTTTTCGGGGCAGCCGCTAATTTCCGCCGTCGGCTTGCGCGGCACAGCGGCGGAGATACCCGACGGCTACCGCATCGTGGGTCGCGACGCTGCGATAAACGACCTGTTGCGCCCGCTGCAAAAGGCCTTCGGGGCGCTGTCCTACCTGGCGATTCTGCTGTGGGCGGTTGCGGCGCTGATCGTGGGATCGCTGATCTATCTGTCCGCGCTGGAGCGGACCCGCGACTTCGCGGTGTTCAAAGCGGTCGGTGTCGCCACTCGCTCGGTGCTCGCCGGTCTGGTACTGCAGGCGGTGATCGTGGCGGTGCTCGCGGCGGCGCTCGGCGCGGTGCTGTCGCTGGGGCTCGCTCCGACGTTCCCCATCCCCGTGGTGGTGCCCACCTCGGCCTTCGTGTTGCTTCCGGTGATCGCGGTGGTGATCGGTCTGCTGGCCAGCGTCGCGGGAATGCGGCGCGCGGTGACCGTGGACCCGGCGCTTGCGTTCGGAGGCCCGTGACCGTGGGTGATCTGCGCATCAAAGATCTCGTCGTCGAATACTCCAGCGACCGGTACGCGGTCCGCCCGATCGACGGCCTTGACCTGGAGGTCACCGCGGGATCGCTGGTAATCCTGCTGGGCCCGAGCGGGTGCGGGAAGACCACGTTGCTGTCGTGTCTGGGCGGCATCCTCAGCCCAACTGGCGGCCGCATCGGGTTTGGCGACGTCGAGGTCACCGCGCTGGATCGCCGCGCGCTTGCCGCGTACCGACGCGACACCGTCGGCATCGTATTCCAGGCGTTCAACCTGGTAGCGAGCCTCAGCGCGGTTGAGAACGTGATGGTGCCGCTATGGGGGGCCGGATGGTCGCGTCGCGCGGCGCAAGAGCGCGCCGAGGAGTTGTTGACGCGCGTCGGACTGCAGGACCGGATGAGGCACCGACCCGGCGACTTGAGCGGCGGTCAGCAGCAACGGGTGGCGGTCGCCCGCGCGATCGCCTTGGACCCGCCGTTGATCTTGGCCGACGAACCCACGGCGCACCTGGACTTCATCCAGGTAGAAGAGGTACTGCGGCTGATCCGCGAGCTGGCGACGGGTGAGCGGGTTGTCGTGGTCGCTACGCACGACACCCGGATCCTCCCGCTCGCCGACCGCGTCGTCGAGATGGTGCCGCAGTTCATCTCGATCCACCGGGAGCCCGAAACAGTCAGTCTCACAAGCGGTTCCGTGCTATTCGAGCAGGGCAGCATAGGGGACCTGATCTACATTGTCTCCGAAGGCGAACTCGAAGTCGTACGCGAGCTGGCGGCCGGCGGTGAAGAGCTACTCAAGGTCGCCACGTCCGGCGACTACTTCGGCGAGATCGGACCACTGTTCGGTATGCCCCGCTCGGCGACGGTGCGTGCCCGTACCGATGCGACCGTCGTCGGCTACACCGTGCAGGCGTTCCGGGAGCGACTCGGCGCCGCCGGCTTGCGCGACCTCATCGAGCATCGCGACATCGCAATAAATTAGCGGCGCCGGCAACCCAAAACTTCGTGTCGGAGATGGCAACGGTGATATGGCGGACATCGTTGACCAACAGTGAAACGATACTGACGTGGACCCCAGCGGGGACGGTGGCGGTGGACCGACCCCGACGGGGTTGATCTGCGGCTCTTGCGGCGCGCAGTCCAGCTCGACGGCCAAGTTCTGCGGCGAGTGCGGTGTGCGCCTTACGGAGGCCACCCGGTCGGCTGAGTACAAGCAGGTCACGGTTCTCTTCGCCGACGTGGTCCACTCGATGGATATTGCGGCAGCCGTTGGGGCGGAGCCGTTGCGGGAGATCATGTCCGGCCTGGTAGACCGCGCTTCGGCGGTGGTGCAGCGCTTCGGCGGCACAGTCGACAAGTTCACCGGGGACGGCATCATGGCCGTCTTTGGCGCACCGATGGCGCTGGAAGATCATGCGCTGCGCGCCTGTCGGGCGGCGCTCGGTATTCAGGATGAGGTCAAGCGCTGGGCGGTTGAGGTGGAGCGCGACCACGGCGTGGATCTGCGGCTGCGGGTGGGTCTCAATTCAGGTCAGGTCATTGCCGGTGAGATCGGTTCGGGCGCTAGGGGTTACACCGCGATTGGTGAGCAGGTGGGCATGGCGCAGCGGATGGAGTCGGTGGCGCCGCCGGGTGGGGTGATGCTCAGTGCGTCTACCGTGCGGCTGGTTGAGGGCGCCGCGGTGTTGGGTGAGCCGGAGATGGTGCACATCAAAGGCGCCAAGGATGCGGTGTCGGCGCGGCGGCTGCTGGGGGTGGCGTCGCAGCCAGGGGGGATCGGTCGCTTTGAGACCACGTTGGTGGGACGTCAATGGGAAGTGAACACCGTCACAGCCATTTTGGATCGATCGATCGGTGGCCACGGAGGTGTGGTGTGTGTGGGGGGAGCGGCGGGCATCGGCAAGAGCCGGCTAGTTCACGAGGCCGCCGCCATCGCGCGCCGCCATGGTGTCCAGGTGTTTTCGACCTTTTGTGAGTCGCATGCCGGTGACATTTCGTTTCATGTGGTGGCGCGGCTGCTGCGGGCCATCGGCGGGATCAGCGATCTTGATGGTGAGGCCGCGCGGGCGCGGCTGCGCAGCCGATTTCCTGTCGACGTCGATCCGCAGGATCTGGTGTTGCTGGATGACCTGTTGGGCATTCGTGATCCGGATACCGTGCTGCCCTCTATCGACCCGGCCGCGCGGGGGCGCCGGTTGACCGCGCTGATCAATTCCTGGTCGCTGGCGCGCACCGAGCCGGTGGTCTACATCGTCGAAGACGCGCATTGGATCGACGCGGTCAGCGAATCCATGCTGGCCGAGTTCTTGAAGGTGATTCCGCACACCCATTCGATGGTGTTGGTCACCTACCGCCCGCACTACCACGGGGCGCTCGCGCAGGTGCCCGGTGCGCAGACGGTGGCGCTGGCGCAGCTGGGTGATGCGGACACTTCGGCGTTGGTCGGTGAGTTGGTGGGCGCGGATGCCTCGGTGGGCGCGGTGGCCGCGTTGATCAGCGAACGGACCGCCGGTAACCCGTTTTTCGCGCAGGAGATGGTGCGCGAGCTTGCCGAGCGCGGTGTGCTGGAGGGTCAGCGCGGTGGTTATCGGTGCGGCGCTGATGTGGCCGAGGTCAGTGTGCCGGCCACGGTGCAGGCGGTGATCGCCGCGCGTATCGATCGGCTCGAGTCGGGGGCCAAGCAGACGTTGAGCGCCGCGGCGGTGATCGGATCACAGTTCGGCCCGGATCTGTTGGCCAGCCTGGGGATCGATCCGGCCCTCGAGGCGCTGGTCGAGGCGGAGTTGATTGATCAGGTGAGGTTCACCCCGCGCGCCGAGTACGCATTTCGGCATCCGTTGATCCGCGCGGTGGCCTACGAGTCGCAACTGAAATCAGATCGGGCCAAGCTGCACCGGCGCCTGGCCGCGGCCGTCGAGGCCGGCGACCCGGGATCGGTTGAGCAGAACGGGGCGGTGATCGCTGAGAATCTGGAGGCAGCCGGCGATGTGCGGCTCGCCTATGGCTGGCATATGCGGGCAGGCGCGTGGTCGACGCACCGCGATTTGGCCGCGGCGCGGCTGAGTTGGGAGCGCGCGAGCGAGATCGCCGACGCGTTGCCCATCGACGATCCGGCGCGCACCGGGATGCGTATCGCGCCGCGAACGCTGCTCTGCGGCACCGCTTACCGAGTCCATGCCGAAGACTCCCTGACGCGCTTTGAGGAGCTGCGTGAACTGAGCACGCTGGCCGGCGACAAGGCATCGTTGGCGATGGGCATGGCCGGGCAGGTGATGGACCACTGGATTCATGCCCGCGTGCGGGAGGCCTCGGCGCTGGCGGACGAACTCATGGCCCTGGTCGAGGCGATCGCCGATCCGGAGCTGATAGTCGGGCTGTCGTGGATCCCGACACTGGTCAAGATCGAGACCGGCGAACACTCCGACGTGGCGCGCTGGTCACAGACCGTCATCGAGCTGGCCGACGGTGACCCCACCAAAGGCAACTTCATCATGGGCTCTCCGCTTGCGTTCGCCCACGGCACGCGCGCGGTTGGCCGAGCGGGGGTGGGCCGCCCGCTGGCGGAGGTGCTGCCTGCCCTCCCCGTCGCCGTCGCCATGGCCCGTGAGACGGACCCGACGACCCATGCCATGGTCGTCGCCTTCACATACGGACTAGGGATAGGCGTAAAGGCGCTGTTGGCCGACGACGCCGCGCTGGAGCTCATTGAGGAGGCGGTGCAGATCGCCGAACGGTCCGCTGACGATTTCGCGCTGGGCCACGCCCGATACGCGCTGGGCCTGGCGCTGATGCACCGCGACGCCCCAGCAGATCGCGAGCGTGGACTGACGGCACTCGAACAACTTCGCGATATGTGCCAACGCGACCACTGGACCCTATCCGAGGTACCGGAGATCGAGGCTTTCATCGCCTTCGAGCAAGCCAGCCGTGGAGACCCCGATGGTGCCATCGCGACGTTGCGGGCAGCCGTGGACGACCTGTTCGAGGCCGGACAGTTCGGCTGGTGCATCCCTCCCACCGGCATGTTCGTGGAGACGCTGCTGACCCGCGGTGGCGAGGCTGATCTGCAGGAAGCCCAAACCGCGATCGAGCGGTTGGCGGCCGCCCCGAACCACGAAATGGTGGACCGCGAGATCTGGCTGCTGCGGCTCCGCGCGCTGCTGGCCGGCGCCCGCGGCGACGAGGCCGCCCACCAAGATTTCAGCCGGCAATACCGCGCCATGGCCACAAAGCTTGGCCGACTGGGGCATATGGCGATGTCTGACTCGTGGACTGTCCGCGCTGCGGCGGCAGGCGCAAGCCGAATATTATCTGCTTCGGCGCGAATGTCCCGAAAGCCCGTGTGGAATAAGGTTATTCAATGGTCGACAGCGCCGAGGCGGCGCACGAAGTCAGATCCGAGGTAGTTGGCCCCGAAATCGCCCCGATGGCAGCCGTCGGATTCTGACCCAACCCCCGTGCCCAGGCGCGGGTCTTCTACGAGGTCGTCGACATCACCGGAGCTGTGCCGACCAAGCTGGACGATGATCTTGCGCCGTCCGAACCCGCCGCCTTCGATGACGCAGTTCGCGGTTGAGCGGCGGGAGAAAATTCTGTAACACGGGCGAAACCTGCCAGCGTGTTATTTCGAAACAACGACTTTGCATTGTCTTGACCACGGGTCATCGGTCGCTCCCGCGCTGGACGCGGCCTTGCCAAAGGAGGTTAGGGGCAGTGGACCAATTCCCCACGATGGGAGTGCCAGACACCGGCGATACCGCCTGGATGCTGGCGAGTTCCGCGTTGGTGCTGTTGATGACCCCCGGACTGGCGTTCTTCTACGGCGGGATGGTTCGCGTCAAGAGCGTGCTCAACATGATCATGATGAGCGTCATCGCCATGGGCGTCGTCACCGTGCTGTGGGTGCTCTACGGATACTCCGTTGCCTTCGGCGACGACGTCGGCAACATCGCCGGCAATCCGACCCAATACTGGGGCCTGAAGGGTCTGATCGGAGTCAACGGTGCCGCCGCCAGCGGCAGCACGGCTGCGACCACCATCCCATTGGCGGGCACGCTCCCGCAGACCGTCTTCGTGGCATTCCAGCTGATGTTCGCCATCATCACGGTGGCGTTGATCTCCGGAGCCGTCTCCGACCGGTTGAAGTTCGGCAGCTGGACGATATTCGCCGCACTGTGGGCGACCGTCGTCTACTTCCCGGTCGCGCACTGGGTGTTCTGCAGCGACGGCGTCACCGGAGCCCACGGCGGCTGGATCAACAACAAACTGCACGCGATCGACTTCGCCGGGGGCACGGCGGTCCATATCAACGCCGGTATGGCGGGGTTGGTGTTGGCGATCGTGCTGGGCAAGCGCAAAGGCTGGCCGGCTACCACGTCGCGACCGCACAATGTGCCATTCGTGATGCTGGGTGCGGGTCTGCTGTGGTTCGGTTGGTACGGGTTCAACGCCGGTTCGGCTACCAGCTCAAACGGAGTCGCCGGGTCGACGTTCATCACCACCACGGTGGCCACCGCCGCAGCAATGCTGGCCTGGCTGCTCACCGAGCGCATCCGAGACGGGCATGCGACAACGCTCGGGGCGGCGTCGGGCATCGTGGCCGGACTGGTCGCGATCACCCCCTCGTGTTCGTCGGTCAATGTGCTCGGCGCACTAATAGTGGGTGCAGTGGCCGGTGTGCTATGTGCTTTGGCGGTCGGTCTGAAGTTCAAGCTCGGCTTCGACGACTCGCTTGACGTGGTCGGGGTCCACCTGGTCGGAGGAATCGCGGGCACACTGCTGGTGGGCCTGCTGGCGGCCCCGCAGACCATCGCCATTGCCGGGGGTGGGGGTCACACGTCGGCAGGATTGTTCTACGGCGGCGGCTTCGCTCAGCTGATCCGACAGACTATCGGGGCCTCGAGTGTTCTGGCGTACTCGGGAATCGGCACACTTGTCATAGCCTTGCTTCTGAAGTACACGATCGGGCTCCGTCTGAACGCCGAGGACGAAGCCACGGGCATCGACGAGGCGGAGCACGCTGAGAGCGGCTACGAGTTCGCGCTTGTCGGCACCAGTTCGGTTGTTGTCCATTCGGCTGAAGAGGGAAAAGGAAATGAAGCTGATCACCGCGATCGTGAAGCCGTTCACGCTCGAGGACATCAAGGCCAGCCTTGAACAGGTGGGAACCCTGGGCATGACGGTCAGCGAAGTTCAAGGGTACGGCCGGCAGAAGGGGCACACTGAGGTTTACCGCGGTGCTGAATACTCGGTGGACTTCGTGCCAAAAGTGCGGATCGAGGTCTTGGTCGAAGACTACGACGCAGACAAGGTCCTGGACAGCATCGTGCGCGCCGCACGTACCGGTAAGATCGGCGACGGCAAAGTGTGGGTCAGCGCCGTGGAAACGGTGGTGCGGGTGCGCACCGGCGAACGCGGGGCCGACGCGATTTAACACACGCCGTATGAAGACTCCTCCGGAGTAGCCGATCCGACCTGGACGGGAATGAAACAGCGCGGAGCAGAGACGCCCGATCCGTCTTCGTCGGAGGCCGCGTCAGTCGGTAGTGCCGACCCGGTAACCGATCTACCCGCAGCCCGCGAAAGCCTGCTTGCCCGCGGGGCGGGTGAACTCGATTCGGCTGCTTTGCGCCAAGCCTGGGGTGATCTGCACGAATCTTGGTTGACCGCAAAGGCCACCCAGATCGGTATCACGGCCGGCAGCGGCTTTTCGATCGTGGCGACCGGCTCACTGGGCCGTCGTGAGCTGGTGCCCTACTCTGACCTGGACCTCCTGCTGTTGCATGATGGCATGCCCACGGACACCGTGCGGCAGATCGCGGATCAGCTGTGGTATCCGTTGTGGGACGCGAACATTCGTCTTGATCACAGCGTGCGCACGGTTGCCGAGACGCTTCGGGTTGCCGCTGCCGACGTATCGGCCGGCCTGGCCATGCTGGATGCGCGGCACATCGCCGGCGATGAGCAGCTGTCGGCCCGGCTGATCGAGGGCGTGCGGGGGCAGTGGCGGACCGGAATCCGTTCGCTGTTCGGCGAACTCGTCGAAGAGACGCATGCCCGGTGGCGGCGCATAGGTGAGATCGCACACCGCGCCGAACCCGACCTGAAGTTGGGCCGCGGCGGCCTGCGCGATCTTCAGTTGCTCGACGCGCTGGCTATCGCCCAGCTCGCCGACCGTCTCACCGTCGGCCGACCGGAGAATCCACTGGGTTCGCTGACCGACGCCCATATGACCCTGCTCAACGTCCGGACCGAACTTCACCGGGTGTCCGGCCGCGGGCATGACCTGGTGTTGGCCCAATTCGCCGACGAGATCAGCGCGGCTCTGCACATCGGCGACAGATTCGACCTGTCCCGCACGCTCTCCGACGCGGGCCGCACCGTCAGCTATCGCGTCGACGCCGGGCTTCGCACTGCCGGTAACGCGCTTCCGCGGCGTGGGATTTCGGCAATCCGGCGGCGGCCGCGTCGACCGCTGGACGAGGGGGTGGTCGAGTATGACGGGGAGATCGTGCTGGCCCGCGACGCCCGACCGCAAAGCGACCCCGTGCTGCTGCTGCGAGTGGCGGCGGCATCGGCGAGTAATGGTCTGCCGATTGCGATGTCTACGCTGAGCCGGCTGGCCGACTCCGCGGCGGAACTCCCGACGCCGTGGCCGCGCGAGGCGTTGGACAACTTACTGGTCCTGCTGGCCGCCGGCCCGGACACGATAGCTGTCATCGAAACCCTCGACCGGACCGGGTTGTGGGTCCGTCTTTTTCCGGAATGGGCGGCGATCCGCGACCTTCCGCCCCGTGACGTTATCCATATCTGGACCGTCGATCGCCATTCGGCCGAGGTCGTCTCCCGAGCAAGGATTTTCACTACCCGGGTGGCTCGTCCCGACTTGCTGCTGCTCGCTGCATTGGTGCACGACCTGGGGAAGGGACGGGGTGTCGACCACAGCGTGCTGGGCGCTGAGTTGATCACCCAGATCGGTACCAGGCTCGGTATCTGGCCGTCCGACATCGAATTGCTTGCCAAGCTGGTGCGCCACCACTTGTTGTTGTCGATAGTCGCGACCCGCCAGGACCTCAACGACCCACAGACCATCGCCACCGTCTGCGAGACGTTGGATGGAGATCCGGTACTGCTCGACGTGCTGCATGCGCTGACCGAGGCCGATTCGCTGGCCACCGGGCCAGGGGTGTGGAGTGACTGGAAGGCATCGTTGGTCGGAGACCTGGTGCGCCGCAGCCGGATGGCGATGATCGGCGAGCCGTTGCCGCACGCCGATCCGCTTGACCCCGAGTATCTTTCGCTGGCGGCCGACCACAAGGTGCATGTGGAGCTGCGACCCGGCAGCAGCCAGCGCCTCTACCACGTGGTGGTGATCGCCCCGGACCAGCGTGGGCTGCTGTCCAAAGCGGCCGGCGTGTTGGCGTTGAACTCGCTGCGCGTGCATTCGGCGTCGGTGAACATTCACGAGGGTTCGGCGATCAGCGAATTCGTGGTCTCGCCGCACTTCGGTTCACCGCCCGCCGCCGGATTGTTGCGTCAGCAACTCGTCGGCGCACTGGGCGGCGAGGTTGATGTGTTGGGCACGCTGGAGCATCGGAACAGCACGGAGAATCCCAAGCCCGTCGGTGAGGCGCCGACAGCGGTTCCGGTTCACGGGCTGACCGCCCCGCCCCGGATTCTGTGGTTAGAAGGCGCACCCGACCGATCGCTCGTCGAAGTCCGCGCGTCCGACCGTACCGGTTTGCTTGCGTTGCTTACCGGAGCGCTGGAGCGCGCCGGAGCGGACATCGACTGGGCCAAGGTGACCACGCTGGGGTCGATGGTGGACGACGTGTTCTGTGTCGGCTTGCCTGACGATGCGGACGCGCGAAATGTGGTGGAGCAACACTTGTTGGCCGTGCTGGGCGCGCCGGGGGGCGTCGCGGCCGTCTAGCCACCGGCAAAGAAGTCCAGGAAGTTAGCCCAATACCTCGACGAGTGTGCGGCCAGCTTCACACTGGCTGACGAGTGTGCGGCCAGCTTCACAGTCGCGCTTCGCGCTCTGCATCGCCGCCCGGCTAGGCTGGGCGGCGTGTTTGAATCGCTGTCCGACCGGCTGACCGGCGCCCTGCAGGGGCTGCGCGGAAAGGGCCGGCTGACCGACGCCGACATCGATACGACCACCCGAGAAATTCGGCTGGCGCTGCTAGAAGCCGATGTCTCGCTGCCGGTGGTGCGCGAGTTCGTCGCCCGGATCAAAGACCGGGCCAAGGGCGCCGAGGTGTCGGGTGCGCTCAATCCAGCGCAGCAGGTCGTCAAGATCGTCAACGAGGAGCTCGTCGGAATCCTGGGTGGGCAGACCCGCCGGCTGGCGTTCGCGAAGACGCCGCCGACCGTGGTGATGCTGGCCGGCCTGCAAGGCTCCGGTAAGACCACGCTGGCCGGCAAGCTGGCGTTGTGGCTGCGCGGCCAAGGCCATACTCCGCTGCTGGTGGCCTGCGACCTGCAGCGGCCGGGCGCGGTGAACCAGTTGCGCATCGTGGGGGAGCGGGCGGGTGTGGCGGTGTTCGCGCCACACCCGGGCGTGTCGGGCGACGCCGATGCCGAGCAACAAGCCGGTCCGGGTGATCCGGTCGCCGTCGCCTCGGCCGGACTCGCGGAGGCTCAGGCCAAACACTTCGACGTGGTGATCGTCGACACCGCCGGTCGGCTGGGCATCGACGAGGAGCTAATGTCGCAGGCCGCGGCCATCCGGGAGGCCGTCGACCCCGACGAGGTGTTGTTCGTCCTGGACGCGATGATCGGCCAGGACGCGGTCACCACCGCCGAGGCGTTCCGCGAGGGTGTGGGCTTCACCGGGGTGGTGCTGACCAAGCTGGACGGTGACGCCCGCGGCGGCGCCGCGTTGTCGGTCCGCGAAGTCACCGGTGTGCCAATTCTTTTCGCGTCGGCCGGCGAGAAGCTCGAGGACTTCGACGTCTTCCATCCGGACCGGATGGCCAGCCGCATCCTGGGCATGGGCGATGTGTTGAGCCTCATCGAGCAGGCCGAGCAGGTCTTCGATGCGCAGCAGGCCGAAGCCGCCGCCGCCAAGATCGGGTCCGGCGAGCTGACGCTGGAGGATTTCCTCGAGCAGATGCTGGCTATCCGCAAAATGGGACCGATCGGCAACCTGCTGGGGATGCTGCCCGGCGCGGGCCAAATGAAGGAGGCGTTGGCCGCCGTCGACGACAAACAACTCGATCGGCTGCAGGCCATCATCCGCGGAATGACGCCGCAAGAGCGCGCCGATCCGAAGATCATCAACGCCTCGCGACGCCTGCGCATCGCCAACGGATCCGGTGTGACGGTATCTGAGGTCAATAACCTGGTCGACCGATTCTTCGAGGCCCGCAAGATGATGTCGTCGATGGTCGGCAGCATGGGCATACCCGGATTGGGACGAAAGTCGGCGACCCGAAAATCCGCGAAAGCCAAAGGCGGTAAAGGCAAGAAGGGTAAGAAGCGCGGCCCGACACCGCCCAGGGTCCGCGGACCGTTGGGCGCGGGGATGCCGGGCATGCCGGCGGGATTCCCCGATCTGTCCAACATGCCCGAGGGTCTGGACGAGCTGCCGCCCGGCTTGGTCGACTTCGATCTGTCCAAGCTGAACTTCCCGGGCAAGAAGTAGCCGCACCCGTGCGTCTGCACCTTCGAGGGGTGGGGCTGCCCGATGAAGAACCGGTCGAGCTGTGGATCGTCGACGGCCGTATCAGCCGCGAACCGGTCACCGGCGCTGACACGGTTTTCGACGGTGGCTGGGTTCTGCCCGGGCTGGTCGATGCGCACTGCCACGTCGGGCTGGGGTCGCATGGCGGCGGCGTCGAGATAGACGAAGCGATCGTCCAGGCCGAGACCGAACGCGAGGCCGGCGCGTTGCTGCTGCGCGACTGCGGCTCGCCGACCGACACTCGCACCCTCGACGACCGCGCCGATCTGCCGCGCATCATCCGTGCCGGGCGGCATCTGGCCCGTCCCAAGCGGTATTCGCCGGGCCTGGCAATCGACATCGAAGACGAGTCGCAGCTGCCGGACCTGGTGGCCGAGCAGGCGCGCCGCGGTGACGGCTGGGTGAAGCTGGTCGGAGACTGGATCGATCGCGAATTAGGCGATTTGGCCCCGCTGTGGTCCGATGCAGTGCTCAAGGCGGCGATCGAGGTCGCGCATGACCACGGGGCACGCGTCACGGCCCATGTCTTCGGCGAAGACGCGCTGCCCGGACTGATCAACGCGGGGATCGATTGCATCGAACACGGCACCGGGCTGACCGACGACGCCATCGAGCTGATGGTCGAGCACGGAACCGCCCTGGTGCCCACGCTGATCAACATCGAAAACTTCCCCGGCATCGCCGATTCCGCGGTCCGCTACCCGAAGTACGCCGCGCATATGCGCGACTTGTATGCCACGTGCTATCCGCGGATGGCCGCAGCCCGGGACGCCGGCGTACCCGTATATGCCGGTACCGACGCCGGCAGCATGATTGCCCACGGGCGGATCGCTGACGAGGTCGAGGCGCTCAGGGGCATCGGGATGAGCGCGACCGACGCGCTGGGCGCGGCATGCTGGGATGCTCGTCGCTGGCTGGGCCGCCCGGCGCTGGACCACGGTGCTTCCGCAGATCTGTTGTGCTACAACGACGATCCACGTCAGGGCCCGGCCGTGCTGAATCGGCCCGACGTGGTGATCCTGCGCGGACAAACGTTCTGAACGACAGGCTCTCGCCGGCCATCGATCCGGCTCGGGTCGAACGGAAAACCGCGATGGCGCAGCTTAATTCACCGTCGAGCTAGGGAGTGCAGCCCGTCGTCGCGCATCATCGTCAGTGCGAGTTAGCGGGGTCACTGGGATGCACGGTGAGTGGAATAATCACGAGCGTCATCCAGGAATACAGCGGAAGTGATTCCACGATGCCGTCCATTTCTCTGACATCGCTCGCATTCCATAAACCGAGGGTGCGCCGGTCGCCGGTCTGGGTGGTGGCCATCGCCCACAACCGCTTGAGGTGACCGCTCGCCGCGAGCTCACGAGCGCGCTGCGCTTCCCGCTTCATGGCGTCATCGACAGCAGCGGAGGAGGTCCCTTCGGGCACGGCAATGGTCATGGTGATCAGAAACTCTTGCCCGCTGCCTGGTCCGGAAAGTGCGGGGTCGTTCGAGTGCGGTGAGAGCGGCGTGACCTCGTCGGTGCGCCACACCCGCAACGGCATTGATGCGAGCAGTCGCTCCAGTTCGTCGGCATCGTCGGCGGCGAACAGGCCAAGCGTGCGCCATTCACCGGGCTTCAGCGGGGGGCGCCACAAGCGGCGCAGGTTTCCGCCGACCGCGAGTTCGCGCGAGCGGGCGGCCTCTCGACCCCGGACCTCGTCGATCGCTTCGTCGGGCGTACCCGCCGGAACATTGGTGGTCATGGTCACGAGGAACTCCACGGCAGCCGCGCCCTACGCCACCGGACCGCGGACCATGCTGCGGGCCTTCGCGGGGCTCACCCTACGCGAGGTAACGATCATTCGACGGCGCCGCTTGCCACGGCAAAGACTGTACTTGCTGGCCAAGCGATCTGTGCGCGCGCCATCATTCTCGGCGGTGACCAGGCTTGCCCACGCGACGTGCCGATAACGAAAAGGCAATGGGCCAAACGACGGTCGCCTTGCCGAACTGTTCGGCAAGGCGACCGTCTTGGGCAATTGCAGCGGTATATCGCTTCGTTAAGCAATCGCTGAGTCGCAAGACTCGGATGCACATACCCAAAGGACACGGCGTAGGCAGCGGCGGGCCACCCCAGCCTGCTCCCCAACCGGGTCCGCCCCAACCGGGTCCGTGCCGGCCGGGTCCACCCCAGCCGGCCAACTGCGCATGTTGAATCACAGCCGGAGCTGCCGGTGGTGTCGGGGCGGCGTTGGCGACACCTGCCAGTCCGACCGCCGAAAAGCCCAGCGCGCCGGCGATTGCGCCGGTGCCACGTGGCCCTTGTCGATACCTTGCGCTGCAGCTCACAAGTGTTGTTGCGGCTTCGAACGCGCGCGATCATAGCGTCGGTCCGCGGACGCAGATGTGTCCTGATCGCGGTCTGGTGTTAAACACGTGATATGCCGATTCCCCAATTCATCGTCGAGCTTCGTCGGCACATCGGACATGCGCCACTGTGGTTACCGTGTGTGACCGCGGTTGTCATTCGCGATCAACACGTGCTGCTGGTCAAACGCGCCGACAACCAGGCATGGACCCCCGTCACCGGCATTGTGGAACCCGGCGAGAACCCCGCGGACTGCGCCGTTCGAGAAGTGTTTGAGGAGGCCGGCATCCACGCGGTCGCCCGACGATTGGCGTGGGTACACGTGACTCGCTCAATAGTTCATGCCAACGGTGATCACGCGCAGTACCTCGATCATGTGTTCCGGATGGATTGGGTTGCCGGAGAACCGTTTCCCGCCGACGACGAAAGCCTCGACGCGCGATGGTTCGACCTCTCAACGATGCCGCAGATGTCGGGCGGCATGCATCGCCGCATCGAGCTGGCGGGCAACGACAGTCCCAGTGCCACAACGATTTTCGACACAAACGATACTCATCACTAGGCGAGAGGTGAACCAGGCATGGCCGACAAAAACCAGACATGCGTCGTAGACCAGCTGGCGGACTTCGTGGTCAGAGCCGACCAGACTGATCTGGGCGGGAATGTCGCCCCCACGCTGAAGCGCAACGTTCTCGACAGCATTGCTTGCGCGGTTGGCGCCCTCGACGGAGAACTCATCACCGCCATCCGCGCCCACGCCGAGCAGTTCAGCAGCCGGCCGACAGCGACCTTCGTCGGCGGAGGACGCGCGTCGGTCGATCAGGCGGCTTTCTTCAACGCGGTGCTGGTGCGCTACCCCGATCTGCTCGACACCTATCTGACTCCCGGCGGTCTGTGCCACCCAGCCGACAATTTCGGTGCTGTTTTCGCCGTCGCCGAACACGTCGATGCAAGCGGAGCGGACTTTCTGCTGGCTCTGGCAATTGCCTACGAGCTTCAATGTCGTTTCAGTGCAACGGTTCCCGTGATGACCCGCGGTCTCAACCACGCGCTGCAATTGGCCATGTCGGCGGCTGCCGGCTCGGCCAAGCTACTCGCGCTCGACGTCGCGCGCACCGCCGACGCCATCGCCGCCTCGGCCGTGGACAACGTGTCACTCGCCGCGGTGCACGCGGAGCCTGTTTCGACCTGGAAGGGCATTTCGCCGGCCATCACCGGGATGCGCGCGGTCTATACCACGATGCTCGCGAGCCGCGGAATCACCGGCCCCAGAGCAATTTTCGAAGGGCCGAACGGCCTTGAGGGGCTGTTCGACCAGCCGATCGACTTGCACACGTCCGACCGGTCGCTGACTGCCGTCGAGCAGACCTATCTCAAGCAGTACTGTTCATTGATTCACGGCCAGGTGATCATCGACGCGACATTGGCGCTACGCGATGAGCACGACATCACCGGCGCCGACGTCGCGACCGTGAAACTCGAGGTTTTCCAGGGCGCGTTCGACTTTGCCGGCGGTGGCCATTACGGCAACAAGGACCACCCGTCGACCAAGGAGCAGGCGGACTACAACCTCAAATACCTCGTGGGCGTGGCCCTCATCGACGGTCAGGTGGGCCCGGAGCAGCTCGAGACCGAACGGGTGCGCCGCGACGACGTCCAAGACCTGCTGGCGCGGGTGGAGGTCGAAGCCGCAGCGGACCTTACCGAGGCCTACCCCGAACGGACGGAGGCCCGCGTCTGCATCACCTTGAACGACGGCCGAGAACTACACCGCGCACAATCCGACTTCGAAGGATCACTCACGCGGCCGATGTCGTGGGACCGGGTCGTGCGGAAGTTCCATTGGCTTGGCGAACCGTTCGCCGATGCGGCGCTGCGCGCCGAGATCATCGACGCCGTGCAGCGCCTCGACGAGATCTCGGTGGCCGACCTCGCCGGGCTGCTCGGCGCGGTGAGTCCGCAGGCCCAACGTCCGCGAAGCAGGGGGAGGCTATGACTAAGGGTGTTACCGATCGAGAATTGAGGACTGGAGATGCGCCTTCCGTTGTTGCCACCGGCCGGCCTGAGCCCGGATCAACAGAACCTCTATGACGACATGGTGGACGTCATCGAGGAGAACTTTGGTGAACTCGTTGCGCGCCGCAGCGATGGTGCGCTGATTGGCCCGTTCAACGCCTGGCTGCACTTCCCGCAGTTCGGCAAGCCCGCGTGGGCGTTTAACCGGGCAATGTGGGAGCACAGCGTGTTGCCCGCCGCGATCCACCAGCTGGTCATCCTGGTTACCGCCGCCAAGTTAGGCGCACGCTACGAGATCTACGGCCACGAGTATTTCGCCGGCCGGGCGGGCCTCGCCGATCAGAAAATCGCCAGCATCGTCGCCGGGGAACGCCCGGATGACCTCACCCACGAGGAACGTGTTGCCTACGACATGGCGGCCGCGCTGAACCGTGGCGGGCCGCTTCCCGAGACGACCTACCGCGCTGTCCTGAGCACCTTCGGAGAGCAGGGCCTCGCCGAAATCGTCTTTCTCGTCGGCTGCTTCTGGATGGTCGGTGTCACGCTCAACGCGTTCGATGCTTCGGTGCCCGGACGCGAGGAGGGTCTCAACTAGGTGCCTTTCGAGCTCGGCAGAAAAGATTGCGAGTACTCGCTATCTATGCTAGCTTCGCTGCAACCCCAACGATGTGGAGGAAGACAGTGACCTACGACGTGATCATTCGCGACGGTTTGTGGTTCGACGGCACCGGCAGCTCGCCGCAGACCCGCACGCTGGGCATCCGCGACGGCGTCGTGTGCGCGGTGTCCGCCGGGCCGCTAGATGAGACCGGCTGCCCCGAGGTGATCGACGCCAAGGGCAAGTGGGTCGTCCCTGGCTTCGTCGACGTGCACACCCACTACGACGCCGAGGTGTTGCTGGATCCCGGATTGCAGGAGTCGGTGCGCCACGGCGTCACCACGGTGTTGCTGGGGATGTGCTCGCTGTCGACGGTCTACGCGCACCCCGCCGATGCTGCAGATCTGTTCAGCCGGGTCGAGGCGGTGCCCCGCGGGTTCGTCTACGGCGCGCTAGAGGCCAACAAGACCTGGTCGACGGCAGCGGAATACATTGAGGCAATCGACAGCCTGCCGCTCGGCCCGAATGTGGGCTCGCTGTTGGGTCATTCGGATCTGCGGACCGCGGTGTTAGGCCTTGATCGTGCGACCGACGAGAGCGTGCGACCCACCGATGCCGAACTCGACAGGATGACGGCATTGCTCGACGAGGCGCTCGAGGCCGGAATGCTCGGGATGTCCGGGATGGACGCCGCGATCGACAAACTCGACGGCGACCGATTCCGGTCCCGCGCGCTCCCGTCCACTTTTGCGACATGGCGTGAACGGCGCAAGCTGATCAAGGTATTGCGCAAGCGAGGTCGGATTCTGCAGAGCGCACCCAACGTGGCCAAGGCGGAGTCCGGGCTGCTGTTCTTCCTGGCCAGCAGCCCAATATTCAAGCTGCGCAAGGCTGTTCGGATGAGCCTGCTGGTATCTGCTGACGCGAAGTCGATGCCGTTGGCGGTGCACGTCTTCGGACTGGGTACCCGGCTGCTCAACTTCCTGCTGGGCTCGCAGGTGCGCTTCCAGCATTTGCCGGTTCCGTTCGAGCTGTACTCCGACGGAATCGACCTGCCGGTCTTCGAAGAGTTCGGCGCGGGCACCGCGGCGCTGCACCTGCGCGATCAATTGGAGCGCAACACGTTACTGGCCGACAAGGAATACCGTCGCAGGTTCCGCCGTCAGTTCGACCGCATCAAACTCGGACCGTCACTGTGGCACCGCGACTTCCACGAAGCCGTGATCGTCGAATGCCCCGACAAGTCGCTGATCGGCAAGAGCTTCGGGGTGATTGCCGACGAGCGGGGGCTGCATCCGCTCGACGCGTTCCTCGACGTCCTCGTCGAAAATGGTGAGCGCAACGTCCGCTGGACCACCGTCGTCGCCAACCATCGGCCCAAGCAACTCAACAAGTTGGCCGCCGAGCCGTCCATCCACATGGGCTTCTCCGACGCCGGGGCGCACCTGCGCAACATGGCTTTCTACAACTTCTCGCTGCGGCTGCTCAAGCGCACGCTGGACGCCCAACGGGACGGCACACCGTTCCTCACCGTCGAGCACGCGGTGCATCGCCTGACCGGCGAGGTGGCTGAATGGTTCGGCCTGGACGCCGGCACACTGCGCAAGGGTGACCGCGCCGACTTCGTGGTGATCGATCCGGCCGGCCTGGACGACTCGGTCGACGGCTACTACGAGGAGAAGGTTCCGTTTTATGGCGACCTGAGCCGGATGGTCAACCGCAACGACGCGGCCGTCGTGGCCACCGGCGTCAACGGTGCGATCGTGTTCCGGGACGGGCAATTCCGCGACGGCTATGGAAAGACGGTGAAATCGGGCCGTTATCTGCGGGCCGCCGCGAGTCGACTGCAGCCCGTCGGCTCGAGCGCGCAGGTGTGACGATGGCGAGGACCCAGCAGCAACGCCGGGAAGAAACGGTTGCGCGACTACTCGAGGCCAGCATCGCGACGATCATCGAAGTCGGATATGCCCGCGCTTCCGCGGCCGTGATCACCAAGCGCGCCGGGGTATCGGTCGGGGCGCTGTTCCGTCACTTCGACACGATGGGCGACTTCATGGCGGCCACGGCGTACGAGGTGCTGCGGCGTCAACTCGACTCGTTCACCAAGCAGGTCGCCGCAATACCCTCCGACCAGCCGGCGTTGGAGGCCGCGCTGACCATCCTGCGGGACATCACCAGCAGCTCCACCAACGCGGTGCTGTACGAACTGATGATCGCCGCCCGCACCGACGCAAAACTCAACGCCACTTTGCAACACGTCCTGGAGCAGTACGGCACGAAGATCTGCGACGCCGCGCGCGCATTGCCCGGTGCCGAGAGCTTCCCGCAGGAGACTTTCCCCGTTCTGGTGGCGCTGTTGACCAACACCTTCGACGGAGCCGCGTTGGTAGGAGCGGTGCTGCCACAACCGGAACTTGAGCAGCGACGGATTCAACTGTTGTTGTCGCTGCTGAGCGGAGTTGGCCTACCGGCCTGAACGTCTACCGATCGGTGAGTTTGCCGACGGCGTCGTCCAACGTCCGGCACAACAACATCATCTCGTTGATCCCCAGCAAGGTGAGCGGCCGGTGGGTGGCCGGCCCGTCGGCCACGACGCAGAACGGCGTGGAGTCGCCCAGGCTATCGCGGGTTTTCATCAGGACGCTGATCCCGGCTGAGCCGAGAAACTCCACTTTGGACAGGTCGACGATCAGACCGTTCGGTTTTTTGGCGAGCGCGGAATCGAGAGATTCGGCCAGCCCTGGGGCGGTCAGCATGTCCACGCTGCCGCTCACCGATACCACCGCCAGCCCATCGACCAGCGATTCGTGCGCGTTGAAGTCGTCCTTGTCAGACTGAGGTGGCAAGCCCGACGCCGCGGGTTGATTTTCGGCCGTCATCGATCTTCACTCCTTGCGGGCACCTGCGTCTGCTGCATGCGGCGCAGGCCTTGGTTGGCAATGGCTGTCGACTCAACCGATGGACAGGGTCGACGCATGTCGACACGATGCCGTGAAAGCTGGTATTGGGCAACTGCAAAATAGGAAGCAACGGCAAAGGAAGACTAGCAAAGCCCGGGGCGTATCGGCATCGGTCTACAGAACGCCGATCGCCGATTGCGGGTTGAGGGCGAAACCCCAGTTGAGCAGGCTGCCGGCTTGATCCCAGTAGGTTGGCCCGCCCTCGTGCACGAGCCCGTACATCATGGCGACCACCAGGCGGCGCCCTCCGCGGGCCGCGGCGCCGACGAACGTCTTGCGCGCGGCGTCGGTGAAGCCGGTCTTGCCCCCGATCGCGCCCGGGTAGCGCTGTAGCAGCTCGTCCTGGTTGCTGATCACGTGATCGCCGTTATCGCCCGGAAACACAGCCGATGGCTCGGCGGTGATCTGGGCGAACACCGGGTTGGCCATCGCGGCCCGGAAGATGACGGCCAGGTCGTGCGCCGTCGACCAGCCCGAGCCTCCCGGCCCGTCCAGGCCGGACGGTGTCGATGCGTGGGTGTTCACCGCGCCGAGCGATGCGGCTTTGGCGTCCATCTTGGCGACGGCGGCCGCCGGCCCGCCCAGCATGTGCGCCAGCGTGTTGGCGGCGTCGTTACCCGACACCAGTAGCAGGGCGTCGAGCAGTTGGCGCGCCGTATAGGTGCGGCCGGCCTTCACGCCCACACAGTTGCATTCGACGTGGCTGTCGGCCTCGTCGGCGACCACCGTGGAGTCCAGGCTCAGCTCGTCGAGGGCCGCCAATGCCAACAGCACCTTGATGGTGCTGGCGGGTGGGTGCTGCACGTTCTCGTCCCGCTCGGCCAGCACCTGACCGGAATCGAGATCAGCGACCAGCCAGGTCTGCGCCGGACCGTCGGGGATCGGTACCGAGCCGACCGGCTGCACACCAGCATCGGCCCACGCTGGTGTGTTGCCGCCAACGAGGGCGAGAACAGCCGCGACTGCGGCGATGAGCATCCGCATGGCCGCTGAGCTTACCGGCTCGGCCGTCGGCTTTCCGGCCCGCGCCGCCCGTCGTGGGAATCGCGGTGTTCAATCGACCCATGTTGAGCCAGGCCGAGATTTCTGACCGGTTGGAAATCCAGCAGCTGCTGGTGGACTACTCGAGCGCCATCGATCTGCGCCGATTCGACGACCTGGACGCGGTGTTCACACCGGACGCATACATCGATTACACGGCCCTTGGGGGCATCGAGGGCCGCTATCCGGAGGTGAAGGCCTGGCTGGCTGAGGTGTTGCCGAATTTCCCGATGTATGCCCACATGCTGGGCAACTTCTCGGTGCGCATCGACGGGGACACCGCGTCGTCGCGAACAATCTGCTTCAACCCGATGGTCCTCGGTGGAGATAAAGGGCAGGTGATGTTCTGCGGGCTCTGGTATGACGACGAGTTCCTCCGCACCCCCGAGGGCTGGCGGATGACCCGCCGGGTAGAAACCAAGTGCTTCCAGAAAATCCTCTAAATCCGAGACCAATCCGGGCGAATTTTCGCTGCGTGGCCATGCTCTGGCACAATGGGCGGCTGTCCGCCCTGCGACAGTGCCCTTTCGGGCGTGGTCCGGCGCGGCACTCACGCGAGGCAAAACCGGATTCTGGCATCCCGCCCGAATCGCTGAATTGCAGCGTGACACCCACAGGAGAAGTCGTTTAACCATGTCTGTAAAGATCAAGCTCAGCCGGCTTGGCAAGATCCGCAATCCCCAGTACCGCATCGCCGTCGCCGACTCGCGGACCCGCCGCGACGGGCGCGCAATCGAGATCATCGGCAGATATCACCCGAAGCAAGATCCGAGCCTCATCGAGATCGACTCCGAGCGCGCCCAGTACTGGCTGTCGGTAGGTGCTCAGCCCACCGAGCCCGTCCTCAAGCTGCTGAAGATCACCGGCGATTGGCAGAAGTTCAAGGGGCTACCCGGCGCTGAAGGCAAATTGAAGGTCGCCGCGCCCAAGCCGAGCAAGCTCGAGCTGTTCAACGCCGCGCTGGCCGCTGCCGACGGATCTCCCGACACCGAGGCCGCGACACCGAAGAAGAAGAAAGCGCCCGCCAAGAAGGCCGCCGCGTCGGACAAAGCCGAGAAGGCTGACGAAAAAGCCGACGAAGCCGCCAAGCCGTCCAATGAAGCCGAGCCGGCTGGCGGCAGCGAGCAGGCCGAACCGGCAACCGAGAGCTGACTGTTGGGATGACTAAGCCATGAGTACCGTCGTCGTCGACGCCGTCGAACATCTGGTCCGCGGGATCGTCGACAACCCTGACGAAGTCCGAGTCGATCTGGTGACCAGCAGACGTGGCAGGACCGTCGAGGTGCACGTCCATCCCGACGATCTCGGGAAGGTGATCGGTCGCGGCGGTCGCACCGCGACCGCGTTGCGCACGCTGGTCGCCGGAATCGGTGGTCGCGGCATCCGAGTCGATGTGGTGGACACCGACCAGTAGCGTGGCCCGGCCCATGGAACTCCCTTGGAGCTAACAGTCGGGCGCGTGGTCAAGGCCCACGGTGTGACCGGCGAGATCGTCGTCGAGGTTCGCACCGACGACCCTGAAGCGCGGTTCGCACCGGGTGCTGTACTGCGCGCCAGGGCTTCCGATCATCGTGAGCGCAACTGCATCGTGGCGGCGGTCCGTCCGCACGGGAGCCGACTTCTGCTGCGGTTGGAGGGGGTGGCCGACCGTGACGCGGCCGACGCGCTGCGGGGCAGCTTGTTCGTCATCGACTCCGACGACTTGCCGCCCATCGACGAGCCGGACACCTACTACGACCACCAGCTGGAAGGTCTTCTGGTGAAAACGACGGACGGCCGCGATATCGGCACCGTCGCCGAGGTTTTGCACACCGCGGCCGGCGAACTGCTGGCGGTCAACCGAGCCGACGCCGACGAGTTGCTGGTGCCGTTCGTGAGCGCGATCGTCACGTCGGTGTCGTTGGACTCTCGAATCGTCGAAATCGATCCGCCCGACGGCTTGCTCGAACTGGAGACCTGAGGGCCAATATGAAGATTGACGTCGTCACGATCTTCCCGTCCTATTTGGATCCGCTGCGACAATCGTTGCCGGGCAAGGCGATAGAGTCGGGTCTCGTCCAGCTCGAAGTGCACGATCTGAGGAAATGGACCCACGATGTGCATCACTCGGTGGACGACGCGCCATACGGCGGCGGTCCGGGGATGGTGATGAGGGCGCCGGTTTGGGGCGATGCTCTGGACGAGATCTGTTCGAAGGAAAC
This sequence comes from Mycobacterium sp., assembly GCF_035570115.1. Classification (GTDB taxonomy): domain Bacteria; phylum Actinomycetota; class Actinomycetes; order Mycobacteriales; family Mycobacteriaceae; genus Mycobacterium. The sequence continues at coordinate 5,964 of NZ_DATMLH010000255.1, read as the reverse complement.
ACTTCTCGTTGTTCCGACGCCTGCGGGCGCATTGTTCACCCAGGCGTCGGCGCAGCAGTGGAGCAGCGAGGCGCATCTGGTGTTCGCCTGCGGTCGCTATGAGGGGATCGACCAGCGGGTCATAGACGACGCCGCCGCGCGGATGCGAGTGGAAGAGGTCTCGATCGGAGACTACGTACTGCCGGGAGGGGAATCGGCGGCACTGGTGATCATCGAGGCGATACTACGACTGCTGCCCAACGTTCTGGGCAATCCGCTTTCGCACCAGGATGATTCGCATTCCTGCGGCCTGCTGGAGGGCCCGTCGTACACCAGGCCGCCGAGCTGGCGCGGACTGGACGTCCCCGAGGTTCTGCTGTCCGGCGACCACGCCCGCGTCGAGTCTTGGCGACGGCAGGCTGCCGAGCAGCGCACCCGCGAACGCCGTCCCGACTTATGGCATCGAGATCGACCTTAGCGCGGATTTCAGCGAGAAATCCTGCACCATCGTCGATTTCGGCGAGCAACGGCTCAGATTCGGCCGGACGGGAACATCGTCTTGACCGCCTGGGTGATTGTTGCCCGCGCGGTGGCGTCATCGGAGGCCTGCAGCGACTCGATCACCATGACATAGCGTCGGTCGGCGCCGACGATCCCGGTGGACAAGTGCATCCAGCTGCCGCCGTCCATACAGCACATCCATCCCTGCTTGACGGCAACGGGTTCGGCGTACAGGCCGTCGGGAATTCCGAACCGCTGGGGGTAGCCATCGGCCCCGGTTGCGGTGGATCCGGCGAGGTCGCCGACGATGACCAGCGCCCGCTCCTCAGACAGGCCGCCGGACCCGTTGAGCAGCATGTCGTAATAGCGAACCAAATCGGAAGCCGAACTCGTCGTATTCCACCACCGCCCGTCGCTGGGTGGGGCGGTGGACGTCAGCCCGTAGCGGCCCGCGACGTCGGTGATGATCGCCTCACCGCCACGCTCGGCCCAGAACGTCTCCGCGGCGCCGTCGTCGGAGGAGCGCAGCATGCTGTCCAGGGCCTCGCGGTCTGCCGTGGACAACCGGCGATTCTCCTCTGCGCCGCCCGATTCCTGCGACAGCACCTCATCCGCGATGAAGAGCTTGGCCACCGACGCGATGGCGACGAGCTGGTCATTGCCGTTGGAAAGCAGTTGGTTGTTGGCTCGGTCGAGGACCGCAACCGAGACGGTGGCGCCGTTCGCGGCAGCGTCTCGGGTGGCCTGCTCGATGCGGGCCGGCAATCCGTCGAACGCGGCGCCGGGCACTCCGTTCGGTGACTGGGGCGGGGTGCTCGCTCGCACCGGCGGCGTGACGACGTGGGCCGCACCCGATGCGCCATCGGGAGCGCCGTACACCTTCGCTTCGACGCCCGCCACCAACGGCGTCAGTAGCGCTGCCGCGGCGATCAGCAGCATCGGCGCCCGCGCTGGCATGGCTCTCCACTTCACCCATTGGACCTTGGTCCTATGTACCATTCGCCCACGTCACGGCGGGGTAAGCGGGATCGGCGATTCGCGGCGATTTCACTGCCTGGTCCCGATCTGGCACAATTGACCAGTTGTCTCCAGGGGCGGTCGGTCGGCCGGTCCGCTCCCGCCTGCTGCGAGACGCGCCCAGATGCCCGAATCCATCGGCTTGGTTGACTGTCCACGTGTCTACCGCGTGAGCATCAGCCCGCAGCCGCGACTGCAAGGAAGTGTCCGTCGAAATGAACACGCTGGACTTCGTCGACAAGTCGTCGCTGCGGGACGACATCCCGGCCTTCAGCCCCGGCGACACAATCAACGTGCACGTCAAGGTGATCGAGGGCGCCAAAGAGCGCATCCAGGTGTTCAAGGGTGTGGTGCTACGTCGGCAAGGCGGCGGGATCCGCGAGACCTTCACCGTACGCAAGGAGAGCTACGGCGTAGGCGTCGAACGGACCTTTCCCGTGCACTCGCCGAATATCGACCACATCGAGGTTGTTACCCGCGGTGATGTCCGCCGCGCCAAGCTCTACTACCTGCGAGAGCTGCGCGGCAAGAAAGCCAAGATCAAAGAGAAGCGCTGACCTGGTGCGGCGGGGTGGCAGTCCCGTCGCCGCGTGGCGGCTCGCGACGGTGCGGACCCCGCTGGCTAGGCTGACGCAGTGACCGAAACCACCGACTCGTCGCCTGAAGGCCACCCCGAGTCTGATCCGGCCAAGCCAGAAGCCGCGACCAGCGGTTCGGCCAGCACCGAGACCGAGGACGAACCCAAGAAGCGCGCGGCGCTACGGGAAACCGTCGTCCTGGCGGCGATCGCGCTGGTGCTCTATTACGTCATGTTGACCTTCGTGGCACGGCCGTACCTTATTCCGTCGGAGTCCATGGAACCGACGCTGCACGGCTGCTCGGGTTGCGTTGGCGACCGGATCATGGTGGACAAGGTCACCTACCATTTCGGTTCGCCGCACCCCGGTGACGTCATCGTGTTCAAGGGGCCGCCGTCGTGGAACGTCGGCTACAAGTCGATCCGCTCGCACGACACCGTGGTGCGCTGGCTGCAGAATGCGCTGTCCTTCATCGGCTTTGTGCCGCCTGACGAGAACGACCTGGTCAAGCGCGTGATCGCGGTGGGCGGACAGACCGTGCAGTGCCGAAGCAATACTGGGCTGACGGTCAACGGCGCGCGTTTGAAGGAGCCATATCTGGATCCGGCAACGATGAACGCAGACCCGTCGGTGTACCCGTGCCTGGGCCCAGAGTTCGGGCCGGTCAGCGTCCCGCAGGGGCGGTTGTGGGTGATGGGGGACAACCGCACTCATTCGGCGGACTCCCGGGCGCACTGCACCAGCACCCCCACCGACGCAATGGATGGGCTGTTGTGCACGGGTGATCCCATGGCGGGCACCGTGCCGGTGGACAACGTCATCGGTAAGGCAAGGTTCATTGTGTGGCCGCCGTCGCGATGGGGTGGTGTGAGTTCGGTGAATCCGCAGCAGAATCACTAGCCATGGCCACCACTTGGCCGCCACGGACGGTGATCCGTAAATCCTCCGGCTTGCGCACCCTGGAGTCGGCGCTGTACCGCAGCGGTCTTGGACCGGTCGCCGGAGTGGACGAGGTCGGCCGCGGGGCATGCGCCGGGCCCCTGGTGGTCGCGGCCTGCGTGCTGGGTCCCGGGCGACTGGAAAGGCTTAGTGCCCTGGATGATTCGAAAAAGCTCACCGAAAAGACACGGGAGACGCTGTACCCGTTGATTTGCCGGTACGCGCTGGCCTACCACGTGGTGTTCATCCCGTCAGCCGAGGTTGACCGCCGCGGCGTGCATGTGGCCAACATCGAAGGCATGCGGCGGGCGGTAGCCGGGCTCCCGGTGCGTCCCGGCTACGTGCTCAGCGACGGTTTCCGAGTGCCGGGGCTGCCGGTGCCATCGCTGCCGGTGATCGGCGGAGACGCGGCGGCGGCCTGTATCGCCGCAGCCAGCGTGCTGGCCAAGGTCAGCCGGGACCGGTTGATGGTGGCGATGGATGCCGATCATCCGGGCTATGGGTTCGCCGAGCACAAGGGCTACAGCACCGGTGCGCACTCTGCCGCGCTGAACGAGCGGGGCCCGTGTCCCGAGCATCGGTATTCATTCATCAATGTCCGGCGAGTGGCAACCACGCCGGGCACACCGGTTCAACAGGCCGCCAACAGGTGGGGAAAGATGGAACCCGAATGGGCTGAGTGGGGCAACGGAGAAGGACGCTGAGCAGATGAGTGCCGAAGATCTCGAAAAGTACGAAACCGAGATGGAGCTCTCGCTGTACCGCGAATATAAGGACATCGTGGGCCAGTTCAGCTACGTGGTGGAAACCGAGCGTCGGTTCTACTTGGCAAACGGTGTGGAGATGGTGCCGCGCAACGCGGACGGCGAGGTGTACTTCGAGCTGCGGCTTTCTGACGCGTGGGTGTGGGATATGTATCGCCCGGCCCGGTTCGTCAAGCACGTGCGGGTGGTCACCTTCAAAGACGTCAACATCGAAGAGGTCGAGAAACCCGAGTTACGGCTGCCCGAGTAGGCGGCTAGCGCTCGCTCGACGACCGCTGGTCGCCGAATACCGGGTTGCCCCGGTGCTCGATCACTGTCCGCGCCACATCGGCGAGTTTGATGTTCAGATCCTGGGAATACCGCCGTAGCACGTCGAAGGCCTCGTGCTCGTCCACGCCGTTCAACATCATCAGCATGCCCACGGCCTTCCCGATTTCCCGGTTGCTCATCAGGCCACGCCGCAAGGTGGCGACGTCCTCACCCTGAGCGACGGCGTTGATCGCCACGCTGGCGAACGATGCCAGCACGATGGCCTGGCCGGCGGACTCGGCGTCAAAGACGTTGGGCTTGTCGCTGAAGAGATTGAGCGCACCGGTTTTGCGCTTATCGACCAGGATGCGAAAGCCCATCGCACCGCGCACGGGCGTCTCGGCGACCAGACGGGCGGCCAGCTGCGGCCACTCGTTCGGTGTCGTGAGATCCGTTTCGATCTGCGGTGTCTCTTCTTCGATGGCGTCGACGCACGGCCCGTCCCCGGCCGTACGTTCCATGTCATCGATACGCTGCGCGATGCGGTCGCTGGCCCCAACGGTGACGTAGCGACCGTCGCGGCGCACCAGCAAGCTGGCGTGATCGCATCCCGTGACGACCAGCGTCGCGGCCACACAGATAGCCGCATAGACCTGGCTCGAGTCCGAGCCCTGGTAGATGATCTCGGCCAGCGCGGCGAACACCGTGCCGGGGTCGGCCGTCGCGGCTGATCCTCCAGCGCCGTTGTTTCCCTCGTCTGCCACGTCATCCATCATTTCAGGCCGCTTCGGTGCTGGCCAATTTATTGGCGTTTCAGTCCTGGTATCCGGTCCCCACGCCGGTGTAGGGGGCGTAAAGATCCCATGCGTCAAGATCCCGTAAGGATGACGGCGGCGGGCTCCGAGATCGGTTAGGAATAGCGGGTGACCGATTTGCCTGACGAGCAGCGCATCGCGCGGTCATTTTTCGACGGGTGGAAGCGGGTTTTCCTCGGGAAGCCAATGATCACCGACGACCTTCAGCATGAGAAGTTGTCGAATGGCGTTGCGCTCGGGGCGCTTTCACCGGATGCGATCTCGTCGACTGCTTACGGTCCCGAGCAGATCATGGTCGAGTTGCTGCCGGCTGCTGGGATGGCCGCGTTTGTGCTGTTGCTCCCCCTGATCGGCGTGATCCTGCTGATTTTGGTGTTGGTGACGGCGTCGTATCGGCAGGTCGTCATGGCCTACACCCGGGCCGGCGGTTCATACATCGTGGCCAGGGAGAATTTCGGGCCGCGCATAGCGCAGATCGCGGCCGCGGCGCTGTTGATCGACTATGTGGTCACCGTGGCGATCCAGTGTGCGGCCGGCACCGTGGCGGTGGCGTCGGCGATACCGGTGCTGGGCCCCTACAGCCTGGAAATCTCGGTCGGCGCCGTGCTCATCTTCTGTTACGCGAACCTGCGCGGATTGCGGGAGGCGGGCCGCACGTTCGCGGTGCCGACGTACTGGTTTATCGGCATGCTCACGCTGATGATCGTGGTCGGCGTTGCTCGTGAAATCTTCGGGAATCTGCCGCAATACGATCCGGCACACCTTGACGGCGCGGTGCCGATCCACCAGGGCAACGGCCTGGTGATGGGCGCGACGATCCTGGTGATACTGCGGGCTTTCGCCAACGGCGGATCGTCGCTGACCGGGGTCGAGGCGATCTCCAACACGGTCAACCTGTTTCGTAAGCCCGAAGGCCCTAACGCGCGCCGGGTGCTGACCCTGATGGCTACGGTCCTTGGGCTGTTGTTGGCCGGTGTGGCCTGGCTCGGCTACGCCACTCGTTCCGTTCCGTTTTCTGCCGGATATCCGTCGATGCTCTCCGAGATCGGCCGAGCGGTCTTCGGCCACGGCGTGATCGGCAACATCTTGTTCTTCCTGTTACAGGCCGCTAGCGCAGCGATT
>NZ_DATMLH010000254.1:0-48755 GCF_035570115.1 Mycobacterium sp. | reverse complement strand
GCCGGTATCGTCGGCCAGTGATGCGATAGAGAAGGTTGTCGCACAGTTGACTCGCCCGGTGCGCTGGGATTTGTGCAGCGAGACTTTGCGTCAGCGAAATGTCACGGCGATTGTCGAGTTCCCGCCTGCGGGCGCTCTGAGCGGCATCGCCAAGCGTGAACTTCGGGGGGTACCGACGCGTGCCGTCAAGACTCCCGCAGACCTGGATGGTTTGGCAGAGCTGTAAAAACTTGGCCCCAAAGCCAGATCACCAACCCGTCCGCCCTACAACCGCATACCGCACGTCAAATTAACAGTTACACAACACATTACGAAGGGAACTGAACGTGTCTGTCAGTCAGGATGAAATTATCGCCGGTATCGCCGAGATCATCGAAGAGGTCACCGGTATCGAGCCCTCTGAAATCACCCCGGAGAAGTCGTTCGTCGATGACCTCGACATCGACTCGCTGTCGATGGTCGAGATCGCGGTGCAGACCGAGGACAAGTACGGCGTCAAGATCCCCGACGAGGACCTGGCGGGTCTTCGCACCGTGGGTGACGTCGTCAACTACATCCAGAAGCTCGAGGAAGAGAACCCCGAGGCCGCCCAGGCGCTGCGCGCGAAGCTCGAGACCGAGAACCCCGAGGCCGTCGCGCACGTCAAGTCGAGGCTGGAAGCCGACCACCAGTGACCAAACCTTCCACTGCTAACGGCGGTTACCCCAACGTTGTGGTAACCGCCGTCACGGCGACGACCTCGATCGCGCCGGACATCGAGAGCACGTGGAAGGGTCTGCTGGCGGGAGAGAGCGGCATCCGCGTGCTCGAAGACGAGTTCGTGACCAAGTGGGATCTGCCCGTCAAGATCGGCGGGCACCTCAAGGATTCGGTCGACGATCACATGGGTCGACTGGACTTGCGCCGCATGTCCTACGTCCAGCGACTGGCCAAGCTGCTTAGCGGTCAGCTCTGGGAGAACGCAGGTAGCCCCGAGGTCGACCCGGACCGTTTCACGGTCGTTGTCGGCACGGGTCTCGGCGGCGCCGAGAAGATCGTCGAAAGCTACGACCTGATGAACGAGGGCGGCCCCCGCAAGGTGTCGCCGTTGGCCGTACAGATGATCATGCCGAACGGCGCCGCGGCGACCGTGGGCTTGCAGCTTGGAGCCCGTGCCGGGGTGATGACCCCGGTGTCGGCTTGTTCTTCGGGCTCGGAGGCCATCGCCCACGCGTGGCGGCAAATCGTCATGGGCGACGCCGACTTCGCCGTGTGCGGCGGCGTCGAGGGCAACATCGAGGCACTGCCCATCGCGGCGTTCTCGATGATGCGCGCCATGTCGACCCGCAACGACGACCCCGAAGGCGCATCCCGTCCGTTCGACAAGGACCGTGACGGCTTCGTGTTCGGCGAAGCGGGTGCGCTGATGATCATTGAAACCGAAGAGCACGCCAAGGCCCGTGGCGCCAAGCCGCTGGCCCGGTTGATGGGTGCCGGCATCACGTCGGACGCTTTCCACATGGTGGCGCCGGCAGCTGACGGCGTGCGTGCCGGACGGGCGATGGCCCGCTCGCTGGAGTTGGCGGGTCTGTCCCCCAAGGACATCGACCACATCAACGCGCACGCAACCGCCACACCGATCGGCGACACGGCGGAGGCCAACGCCATCCGGGTCGCCGGATGCGAACAGGCCGCGGTCTACGCGCCCAAGGGGGCGCTGGGCCACTCCATCGGCGCGGTGGGTTCCCTGGAATCGATCCTGACGGTGCTTGCCCTGCGCGACGGCGTCATACCGCCGACACTTAACTATCACACGCCCGATCCCGAGATCGACCTCGACGTCGTCGCGGGCGAGCCACGTTATGGCGACTACCAGTACGCCATCAACAACTCGTTCGGCTTTGGCGGACACAACGTCGCGCTGGTCTTCGGGCGGTACTGAACCGGACGAGTAGGAAAGGAACGTTAGCGAGACCCATGTCAACATCATCATCGTTGGCTACGGGGAATGGTTTCCCCAACATCGTCGTCACCGGCACTGCCTTGACGAGCGCCCTCGCAACTGACGCCGAGACCACCTGGAAGTTGCTGCTGGACGGGCAAAGTGGGATCCGTACGCTCGACGACCCGTTCGTGGAGGAGTACGACCTGCCGGTCCGCATCGGTGGACATCTGCTCGAGGAGTTCGACAGCCAGTTGGACCGCGTCGAGAACCGCCGGATGGGATATCTGCAGAAGATGTCCACGGTGCTGAGCCGGCGGCTGTGGGAGAACGCCGGGTCGCCGGAGGTGGATACCAACCGACTGCTGGTGTCCGTCGGCACGGGCATGGGCTCCAGTGAGGAGCTGATTTTCGCCTACGACGGCATGCGCGCACGTGGTTTGAGGGCGGTCTCTCCGCTGGTCGTGCAGATGTACATGCCCAATGGCGCGGCCGCCGCGATCGGGCTGGAACGGCACGCCAAGGCCGGGGTGATGACCGCGGTGTCGGCGTGCGCGTCGGGTTCGGAGGCCATCGCGCATGCCTGGCAACAGATCGCGCTCGGCGAGGCCGACATCGCGATCTGCGGTGGCGTCGAGACCAAGATCGAGGCGGTGCCCATCGCCGGGTTCGCCCAGATGCGCATTGTGATGTCGACCACCAACGACGACCCGGCCGGTGCCTGCCGGCCGTTCGACAAAGACCGCAACGGGTTTGTGTTCGGTGAGGCCGGCGCGTTGATGGTGATCGAGACCGAGGAACACGCCAAGGCGCGTGGCGCCACCATCCTGGCCAGGATCATGGGGGCGAGCATCACTTCGGATGGCTTTCACATGGTGGCGCCGGATCCCAACGGCGAGCGGGCCGGCCATGCCATGACGCGGGCGATCCAGCTCGCGGGCCTCACCCCCGCCGACATCGACCACGTCAACGCCCACGCCACCGGCACCTCCGTCGGCGACTTGGCCGAGGGCAAGGCCATTAACAATGCGCTCGGCGCGCACGGCGGAAACGCGGCGGTGTACGCGCCCAAGTCCGCGCTGGGCCACTCGGTCGGCGCGGTTGGCGCGGTAGAATCGATCCTGACCGTGTTTGCACTGCGGGACCAGGTCGTTCCGGCGACCTTGAACCTGGTGAACCAGGACCCGGAGATCGACCTCGACGTGGTGGCGGGCAAGCCGCGGGCGGGTGACTACAGCTACGCCATCAATAATTCGTTCGGATTTGGCGGTCACAACGTGGCGATCACCTTTGGCCGGTACTAACCCAAGCACGACTGATCTAGGAGAACTGCGATGACGACCCTGGCCCCGGAGGCGGTTGACGAGTCGCTCGATCCGCGCGATCCGCTGCTGCGCCTCAGCAGGTTTTTCGACGACGGCAGCTTGGAGCTGCTGCACGAGCGTGACCGCTCCGGGGTGCTGGCCGCCGCCGGAACCGTGAATGGCGTGCGCAGCATCGCCTTCTGCACCGACGGCACCGTGATGGGCGGTGCGATGGGTCTCGAGGGTTGCACCCATATCGTCCACGCCTACGACACCGCCATCGAAGAGCAGAGCCCGATCGTGGGCATCTGGCACTCTGGCGGCGCGCGGCTGGCCGAGGGCGTGCGGGCGCTGCACGCGGTGGGGCTGGTGTTCGAGGCGATGATCCGGGCGTCCGGCTACGTTCCGCAGATCTCGGTGGTGGTCGGCTTCGCCGCCGGCGGCGCCGCCTACGGGCCGGCACTGACCGACGTGGTCGTGATGGCACCGGAGGGCAGGGTGTTCGTCACCGGGCCCGACGTTGTGCGCAGCGTCACCGGCGAAGACGTGGACATGGCCTCGCTGGGCGGACCGGACACTCACCACAAGAAGTCCGGGGTGTGCCACATCGTCGCCGACGACGAGTCGGACGCGTACGAACGTGGTCGCCGCCTGGTCGGATTATTCTGCCAGCAAGGGCATTTCGATCGCAGCAAAGCCGAGGCACATGACACCGACCTCCATGCGCTGTTGCCTGAATCGCCGCGGCGCGCCTACGACGTGCACCCGCTTGTCGTCGCCTTGCTGGACGACGATGCACCGTTTGACGAGTTCCAGGCCAAGTGGGCACCGTCAATGGTGGTCGGCCTGGGCCGGTTGTCCGGCCGCACGGTCGGCGTGCTGGCCAACAACCCGCTGAGGCTCGGCGGTTGCCTCAACTCGGAAAGCGCCGAGAAGGCAGCGCGTTTCGTGCGTCTCTGCGATGCGTTCGGCATCCCGCTGGTAGTGATCGTCGATGTTCCCGGTTACCTGCCCGGCGTCGACCAGGAATGGGGTGGCGTGGTGCGCCGCGGGGCCAAGCTGCTGCACGCGTTCGGCGAGGCCACCGTCCCCCGGGTCACCCTGGTGACCCGAAAGATCTATGGCGGGGCCTACATCGCGATGAACTCTCGTTCTTTGGGCGCCACCAAGGTGTTCGCCTGGCCCGATGCCGAGGTCGCGGTGATGGGCGCCAAGGCTGCCGTGGGAATTCTGCACAAGAAGAAGCTGGCGGCCGCGCCGGACCACGAGCGCGAGGCGCTGCACGACGAGCTTGCCGCCGAGCACGAGCGGATCGCCGGGGGCGTGGACAACGCCATCGACATCGGCGTCGTCGACGAGAAGATCGACCCGGCGCACACTCGCAGCAGACTCACCGAGGCGCTGGCCCAGGCGCCGGCGCGCCGCGGACGCCACAAGAACATCCCGCTGTAATGATTCGGGCGGCCTACCGCGTCGTGTAGCCGCCGTTGGCGAAGATGGTCTGACCGGTCACCCAGTGACCTTCGTCGGCCAGGAACACCACCAGCGGTGCGATGTCCTCGATCTGCGTCAGCCGGTTGCCCATGGCCTGCGACTTGTGGAACGCGACCCGCTCGGGTGTCTCCTCGCCGTAGAAGAACGGCGTGTCCATCGGCCCGGGTGCCACGTTGTTCACTGAAATACCACGTGCGGCAAACTCTTTCGCCGCAGCACGGGTGAAGTGCTCAACCGGGCTTTTGGCGCCGGCATAGGTGGAGTAGCCGTCGGTGAACGCGGCCAGCAGCGCGGTGACGATGGTGATCACCGAGCCACCGTCGTTCAACCGCTTTCCCGCCTGCTGCAGGAAGAAGTACGCGGCCTTGGCGTTGATGTCGAACATCGAGTCATAGTCGGCCTCGCTGGTTTCGACGATGGGCTTACGCAAGACCTTGCCGACGGTGTTGATCGCGATGTCGACACCACCGAAGGCGTCCACCGCCGCGTCGAACAATGCGTTGACGTTGCCCGGCTTGGTGAGATCGCCCTGCACCTTGATCGCTTTGACTCCGGCATCGTGCACAGCGGCGACGGTTTTGTCGGCATCGGGCTCGGTGGCCGGGCTGTTGTAGTGCACCGCGACGTTGACCCCTTTTTCGGCCAACGACGTGCTGATCAGTCCGCCGAGGTTCTTAGCTCCGGCAGCCACCACCGCTGACTTGCCGACCAGGTTGGTCATGACGGTCCTTCCTATTTGATCAGAGCGGAAATCAATGCCCGGCCGATTTGCGATTTGGCGCGGCTGGTTAGCCGGTACCAAGTATCGCCGACGTCGGCCCGCGAGTGGCTATCGTCGCCGGCCTGAGCGTCGAGCTTCAGCAATTTCGCCGCGGTGCGGTGCGCGAAGCGCTCCTTGTCCTCGACCGAAAGGTCGCACCGTTGCAGGAACTCCATCGCGGCGAAGTTGTCTTGGAACGGGTAGTCGACGGAGAACATCAAGTTATCGAGGCCCAACATCGCTCGAGCACAGTCGAATACCGGCACGTCGAACACCCCGCTGCTGGTGATGAAAACGTTCTCGCGCAGGTAGTAGCCGACGCTGTTGCGCATCGGCGGGTCGTCCGCCTCGGGCGCAAGCAACCACCCGGCCATCGTCAGCCCGACATTGAGCCTGGTGAAACAGAACGGAAGCAGTTCTCCCATGTGTCCGACAATCACCTTTAAATTCGGATGGCGATCGAACACGCCAGCGCAGATCAACCTGAGCAAATGCGTTCCGGTTTCCACCGGCCAGCCCCAGGTGGGTACCAGCGCCGGGTCGAAAGGCGCGTAGTAGCAATCCACCACCGCCCGCGGGGGGTCGATGGGATGGATGTAGATGGGCACGCCCAATGATTCGGCCCGACCGAGCAGCACATCGAACGACGGGTGGTCCAGGTAACGCCCGTTGGTATGTCCGTTGATCAGTGCGCCTTTGAAGCCGAGGTCGCGGACGGAGCGCTCAAGCTCCTCAGCGGCGTCAGCCGGTGACTGGGTCGGCAGCATGGCAAAGCCTGCGAACCGAGCCGGGTGCGCGGCGACCACCTCTGCCAACCAGTCGTTGACTTCGCGGCATACTGCAATCGCCAATTCGGCCTGTTCGTCCGCGAGGATCTGGACACCGGGCCCGACATGTGAGAGCACCTGCACGTCGACCCCCGCGGCGTCCATCAGACGGATGCGCTCGGCTCCGACGTCGCTGAGCCGGGCCCGCACGGGCTGGTATTTCCGTTGCAGCGACTCGGGAAACAAGTCCCACACTCGTGGGTGGAGAAACGCTTCTTCCAACGCCACCACGCGGGAGACCGACTTTGTGCTCACCGCATTGGCCCGGGCTTGGTCGCGGTCACGGCGTGCGTACGGAAGAACGGCAGTCCCCACCAGGCGCGCCAGCCAAGATCTTGACGCCTGACATCAGCCATGCCGGACTGCCGAAACCTGTTGGCATACAGGCGAGTGAAGGCGAGGTCGGCGATCACGACATGACCGCCGGGTCGCAGCACACGCACGGCTTCGTCAAGCGCCGACCGCCGCGCGTCGTCGTCCGGCAGATTGTGAATCGCGAGGTTACTCACGACGAGGTCGAAGGACGCTGAAGGAAACCGAAGATCGGTCATATCCTGGGTGTGCAGTTCGACCCGGTCGGCGACACCCTCGGCAGCGGCGTTCGCCAGTGTCGCCTGCATGGAGTTCCCGGTTTGGTCGGCCCGCCAGATATCCACTCCCACAGCCGTTCCGCGCGGCACCAGCTTGGCCGCGGTCAACAACACCGCGCCACGCCCGCAACCGAGGTCAAGAACCCGTTCGTCGCCTCGCAGGCCTATCCCGTTGAGCAGGCGTGCCCAGACTTCGAACTTTCCTCGCCGGCTGAATCGCCGGACGCCGACGCCGACGGCGATCAACAGGACGGCAACCACGGCGGCCCCGAGTCCCAAGAGCGTTCGGTCGGTCACCAGCCACAGGCCGGCGAAAACCGCTGCGGCAAGGCATAAAAGCAGATAGCCGGCGAAGACTACCGGTGCCGGAATCAACCCGTAGTTCCCGTCCACCCCATACCGCCCCCGCGGGCGGACCAGATCAGTTGCCAGTTCGGTCATCGTGATCGCCTCCGTAGGTTGCCGCCCGGTGGTCTCGGGCGAGTCGCTCAAGAATCGGAAGAGCTTTCGCCGCAGCGCGTTTCATGGTGTCGCCGCTCGGCGGATCGGTTGGCTCGAAAGCCCGTCGGACCGTCTGGGCCAGCTGGTCGGCCTTCTGTTCCAAGGTCAGCCCGATAGCCGGCGAATGAAACGGTTCCGCTGCGAAAAATCCGAACACGATGGTGGGCAAGGTGTAGTCGAGATCCTTCAAGCGCAGGTCCGGCCGCAGCATGGCCTCCGCGGCGAGCACACCCAGATAGTCGCGGTTGACATCGAGCTTGCTCTCTTCCAGCCGATGATGATGCGTCGCGGCGAGAAAAGTGCCAAGGGTGTCGGCGTCGCGTGTATAGAGCGCACGCAGCACGGGACGGTTCATCGCCTCGACGAACAACCGCCGCAGGTAGCGGTGCAGCGCAACCTCGGCTGGATCGGTGCGGATCGCGTCAACAATCGCATCCGCCATCACCGCCGCCTCGCGCGCACTGACCGCGAGGAACACTTCCTCACGAGACCGCCAGTGCAGGTAAATCGTGCCCTTACCGACACCGGCGCGGCGGGCCAATTCGTCGATGGTCACCCGCCGATAGCCCCACAACAGCAGCAACTCCCGGGCGGTATCAAGGATCCGATCGGCCCTCTCTCGCCGATCGACTCCAGAACGTTCCGCCATCACCGACCCCTTCGAAGTCGCACCAGAGCCACTTTATGACCAAAATACTATTTTGGTCAACAGTCATCTCAGGACGATTCAGCGCCCGAGGTCAGCTCCGGGCGACGATGGCCGAAAGCGCGTGGCGAAGTTGCTTTTCGGGGTCAGACGGAAGCTCGTCTGCGCGCCACCCGACGAAATCGTCCGGGCGGACGAGCAGAGCCCCGCTGGGCGCCAGTCCGGTGGCCTGCGCCCAGGCTTCGTCGGGATCGAGGCCATCACCGCTGCGCCCGATCCGACGGACCGAGATCGGGACGCCGAGGTCGGTCGATGCCGCCGCGGCGGCATCGGTCCATGCGGCACCGTCTTCACTGGTGAGCAGGGTGAAGCCGCGGCCAAGCAGGTCGAGGGTGGACACCCGACGGCCGCCGTGTTGCACCCAAACATGCGGCACCCGGGTGCCGGGTTGACCACGCAATTCTTCGACCAAAGACACCGCGTCCGGATCGGCGGGAGCGGACTCGTCGCTCACCACCGCGGCCGACCGGTACTGGTAGCCGACCAGCAAGGAGAACATTGACGCCTCCTCCTCCGGCGGCAATCTCGGTCCGTCGTCTTCCAAATGGAGCAAGCCTGCTGTCGGCCCGGTGAGCGACTGGCGAGCGGCGAACCGCCCGACCGGGTGCCGCTCGGCGTGGAAGGTGGTAAGTAGTGCCTCCCCGGCTAATCCCGTCAAGACCGCGGCCAGCTTCCAGGCCAGGTTATGCGCGCTTTGAATCGCGGTGTTGGCTCCCCCGGCCTTGAATGGCGGCATGGTGTGCGCGGCGTCGCCCACGAGAAAGACTCGCCCACAGCGAAATTGGTCGGCCACCTGCTCGTACGGTTGCCACGCCGCGACTTCGATGATCTCGAGGTCGATCTGCTCACCGATCGCTTTGGTCAACACGTCGCGGCAATATTGCGGGGTAAATTGTGCCGCGGTCTCTCCCTTGCCGGGGAAGTAGGTGGTGATGAACATGCCGAGGTCGTCCTTGACGACCAGGAATATGCCGTCCACGTCGGGATTTTTCACCTGGATGCCGTCACCGTTGCTCAGGTGCGAGACGAACTTCCCCCAGGGTGCGCGGAAGTAGATGAAGACGACATAGATCGGCAGCGCCCCGTGTCCCGAGGTGGTGAGGCCAAGCCTGTTACGGACCGGGCTGTGCACCCCGTCGGCGGCGACGACATAAGCGGCGCGGATCGTCCCGGACTCGCCGGAATCTAGGTCACGCAGTACCGCCGTGACGCCAGTGTCGTCCTGATCGAGGGAGCACAGTTCGGTCCCGTAGCGCACTTCGTTGCCACGCTGGCGGGTTTCGGCGAGCAGCATCGGCTCGAGGCTGCTCTGCGGGCAGTACTGCACGGCCGGCTCCGGGCTCAGCTGATCCAAACCGGCGAAAAAGGCGTCGATGTCGATGGCCAGTTTTTGTTCTGCGCTGTTCAGCGTCGGCTTGACGAGCATGTCTGAGACACGATCCGCGACGGCATGGACCTCGTCGTCCAGACCCAGACCGCGGAGGATCTCCAAGCTGCGAAAGCTCAGATTGCGAGCCTTCGGGTAGATAAAGACCTCCCGCCGCTTTTCGACCAGCAGCGATTCAACCCCGTGTTTGGCCAGCAGAGCCGATGTGGCAAGCCCACCGGCGCCCGCCCCAACGATCAGTACCGGCACATGTGTGACGTTCATGCTGGCCACCGCCTCTCCCGCGGATTAATGAAAATAACAGTAACTACTATATAGTAGTGACTGTCACTTTTGGTCCAGCATCGCGAACATCTCCTGGGCCACGTCGACCACTCGCTGCCGACCGGCGGCCACCAAACCGATCCTGGTGCGACGATCCACGATGTCGTCGACGGTCAGCGCGCCCTCATGGGTGATGGCGTACTCGAACTCCGCCCGGATCACATCGATCCCGTCGCCCACCGGGTCGACCGGACGCTCACACGTGGCAGCAGCGATGACGTGGGCAGCCTCTGCCCCGTAGCGCAGGACCAGCGATTCCGGCAAGCCGGCCATGGGCGCCACGGTCGATCCTGGATTTGCCGGCGCGCCGACCAACGGCAGGTTCCGGGTCCGGCACTCGCCGGCTGTCAGACCCCGCATTTCGATGGCACGGTCGAGGACGTCCTGGGCCATGTGGCGGTACTCGGTCAACTTGCCGCCGACCACGCTGATCACGCCGGAGGGTGACTCGACAACGGCATGGTTGCGCGAGACGTCCGCGGTGCGGCCAGCCCCGGTGTCGATCAGCGGCCGCAGCCCGGCATAGGCGCCGATGACATCGGCAGTTTTCAGCGCAATACCCAGCGCAGTGTTCGCCACATCCAGCAAGAAGCCCACCTCAGTCGAGGTCGGTTGTGGCACATCAGGAATCGGACCGGGGGCTTCCTCGTCGGTCAGTCCAAGGTAGACGCGCCCCAGCTGTTCGGGCATGGCGAACACGAAGCGGTTCAGCTCGCCGGGTATCGGAATCGTCAGCGCCGCTGTGGGGTTGCCGAGCGTTGCGGCATCGAAGACTAGGTGGGTGCCGCGGCTGGGACGCAGCTTCAATGAAGCGTCGATCTCACCTGCCCATACTCCGGTGGCGTTGATGACGGCGCGCGCCGACACATCGAATGATTCGCCGGTGCGCTGGTCGGTCAACCGCAGCGATGTGCCGGTGACCTCGGATGCGGCGGTATAGGTCAGGATTCGGGCACCCTGCTGTGCCGCGGTACGCGCGACGGCGGCGACCAGTCGGGCGTCGTCGATCAACTGTCCGTCGTAGGCGAGTAGACCGCCGTCGAGACCGTCACGCCGAACAGCCGGAGCCAGCTCGCTGACACGCTGTGCGGGAATGCGGCAAGAACGGGGCAGAACGGTCGCCGGTGTGCCTGCCGTCTTGCGCAACACATCGCCGGCAAGGAACCCGGCCCGCACCAATGCCCGTTCCGTTCGACCCATCGACGGCAACAACGGGACCAGTTGGGGCATGGCCCGGACCAGATGAGGAGCGTTGCGCGTCATCAGGATTCCACGCTCGACGGCACTGCGTCTGGCGATGCCGATATTGCCGCTCGCCAGATAGCGCAGCCCGCCGTGTACCAATTTGGAGCTCCACCGGCTGGTGCCGAATGCGAGATCGCGCTTTTCCACCAACGTCACTCGCAGACCACGGGACGCGGCGTCCAGTGCGATGCCGGCGCCGGTAATGCCGCCACCGATCACGACGACGTCGGTCGGCTCGCCATCGGCCAACGCGCTGAGGTCGGCGGTGCGGCGTGCTGCGTCGAGGGCAGTCGACATCATGAGAGGTATCCGTTCAGCGAGTATGCGAGTTCGGCGGCCAGCGCATCAGCGTCGAGGATCGGGCGGACGATCTGGGCGGATTGAATGGTCGATTGGGCGATCAGCAGCACCATCGCGGCGAGCCGGCGCGGATCGCCGGGTCGCACGCTGCCGTCGCGTTGGGCCGCACGCAGATCGTCGGCGAGCGCGTCGATCAGCATCTGCTGGCTGCTGCCGAGGCGTTGGGCGATATAGACGAGCGCGATCTCCGAACGCAACACGGCCATCACCAGGTCGTCGCGGCGCAGCCGTTCGGCCACCGCCACCACCCGGTTGACCACCGCCTCGCGGCCGCTTCCGCCCGCCGGAACTTCACCCAACGCGGCGGTGATATGCCTGGTCAGCAGCGCTGCTAGCACTGAACGGGTGTCCGGCCAACGCCGATAGACGGTCGGCCGGCTCACGCCGGCCCGCCGCGCGATCTCGGCCAGGGTCACGCGCTCGACCCCGAAATCGACCACACAGCTCGCGGCGGCCGCCAATATCCGATCCGCGATCTCCACAGGTGCGTTACTGATTGACAGCATGTGTAATACTGTAACGCATGTCTGAACAGTTGCTGCCTCCGATGAAATGGAACGCGTGGGGTGACGCGCGCCAAGCCAAACCGCTCTCGGCAGGCATCCGCTCGCTGTTGAAGCAGGCGCTGGAGGTGACGGACTCGACCACGGCCGAACTCGACGCGGATCAGGTGAAGCTGCGTCCGTCCCAGCTGGCCGACGACCACCGCGAAGCGTTGGCCGCCATCGTCGGATCGGACTACTGCCGCGTCAGCGACCGCGACCGACTGCTGCATGCCGGCGGCAAGTCCACCCTGGATCTGCTGCGGCGCAGAGATTCCGGCGTGCAGGAGGCGCCCGACGCGGTGTTGTTGCCCGGCGGCCCAAGTGGCGAGGACGACGTTGCGGCGATTCTGCGGTACTGCTCGCAGCATGGCATCGCCGTCGTCCCGTTCGGCGGCGGCACCAGCGTGGTCGGCGGCCTCGATCCGGTCCGCGGTGAGTTCGGCGCTGTGGTGTCGCTGGACCTGCGGCGCTTCGACCAACTGCTGGCTTTCGACGCGGTGTCCGGGGAAGCCGAGTTCGGCGCCGGCGTCACCGGGCCGCGGGCCGAGCAACTGCTCGCAGAGCACCGATTTTCGCTCGGGCATTTTCCGCAGAGCTTTGAATTCGCCAGCCTGGGCGGTTTCGCCGCAACTCGATCGGCGGGCCAGGACTCCGCGGGATACGGCCGTTTCGACGACATGATTCGCGGGCTGCAGGTGGTTACGCCCGCAGGCGTGCTGGATCTGGGCCGCGCGCCGCAATCTGCGGCCGGTCCGGATCTGCGGCAACTGCTGATCGGGTCGGAAGGCGTCTTCGGCATCATTACCCGGGTGCGGGTTCGGGTGCATCCGTCGCCGGACGTCACGCGCTACGAGGCGTGGTCGTTCCCCGACTTCGCCACCGGGACAGCCGCATTGCGCGCCGTCACTCAGACCGGCACCGGCCCGACGGTGATCCGACTCTCCGACGAAGCCGAGACCGGCGTCAACCTGGCCACCACCGAGACGATCGGCGAGACCCAGATCACCGGCGGCTGTCTAGCGATCACCGTGTTCGAGGGCACCGCCGCGCATGCCGAAAGCAGGCACGTCGAAACCCGGGAGCTCATCACGGCTTTGGGCGGCACCTCGCTGGGCGAAGCCCCGGCGCGGGCTTGGGAGCACGGCCGGTTCGGCGCGCCCTACCTGCGCGACTCGTTGCTGGCCGCCGGCGCGCTCTGCGAGACGCTCGAGACGGCCACCGACTGGTCCAATATCCCCGCGCTGAAGGCCGCCGTCACCGACGCGCTGACCACCGCGCTGGCCGAATCCGGTACGCCGGCGCTGGTGCTGTGCCACATTTCGCATGTGTATGCCACCGGCGCCTCGCTGTACTTCACCGTCGTCGCCGGACAACGCGGGAATCCGATTGACCAATGGCGCGCCGCCAAGACCGCTGCTTGCAACGCGATCGTGGCCGCCGGCGGGACGATCACTCATCACCACGCGGTCGGAGCCGATCACCGGCCCTGGATGCGTGACGAGGTGGGTGATTTGGGCGTACGGGTGTTGCGGGCGGTCAAATCGACGCTGGATCCTGCGGGAATTCTCAACCCCGGCAAGCTCATCCCGTGATCACGCGGCGCGAGACGATGCAGTGGGGGCACCCCCAGCCGCGCAGCGGCGAGGGGGACGAAGCGATGAGGAGGAGCGACGCCGTATGACCCGGCGCGAAGTCGGCCGGGTGACCGTGCTGACCAATCCGGCATCGGGACACGGAAACGCGCCACACGCCGCCGAAAAGGCGATCCAGCGGCTGCAAAAGCGTGGCATCGACGTGGTGGCGATCGTCGGCAGCGACGCCGAGCACGCACGTCGGCTGCTGCATGCTGCGGTCGAAAAGGGCACCGATGCCCTGGTGGTCACCGGCGGTGACGGAGTGATCTCCGATGCGCTGCAAGCGCTCGCTTGCACGGATATCCCGCTGGGAATCATTCCCGCCGGTACCGGCAACGATCACGCCCGCGAATTCGGCTTGCCCACAAAGGATCCCGCCGCCGCCGCCGACGTTGTCGCGGACGGCTGGACCGAAACGGTCGACCTGGGCAGGATTCGGGACCGCAAAGGAATTACCACGTGGTTCGGCACCGTTGCCGCCGCAGGATTCGATTCGCTGGTAACCGATCGGGCCAACCGGATGCGCTGGCCGCGCGGTCGAATGCGCTACAACCTGGCGATGCTCGCCGAGCTGTCGGCGCTGAGGCTGCTGCCGTTCCGGCTGGTGCTCGACGGACGCGACGAGATCGTCACCGATCTGACCCTTGCGGCGTTCGGCAACACCCGCAGCTACGGCGGCGGGATGCTGATCTGCCCGAATGCCGATCATGCCGACGGCCAACTCGACATCACCATGGTGCACTCGGCGTCCCGCACCCGGCTGATCCGCCTGTTCCCCACCGTCTACAAAGGCCGCCATGTCGATCTCGACGAGGTGACGACGGCGCGGGCGACGTCCGTCGACGTCGAATCAGCGGGAATCAATGCCTACGCCGACGGCGAATACGTCTGCCCGCTGCCCGCTGAAATCTCGGCGGTGCCTGGCGCGCTGCACATCCTGCGCCCCCGCGGAGCAACACCCTGACCGGGCTTATCCGACTCCACGGCTGAGCCAGGACACCTCGGCGCCGTCACCGCCATCGCGATACACCTCGAGCGCCTCATCCCAGGCGGTACCCAGCGCCGAATCCAGCTCGGCGGCCAGCGCGTCGGCGCCATCGGCCATCATCGCCCGCAGCCGCATCTCGCCGATCATCACGTCGCCGTTGGCACTCATCGCTGCGCTCCACAGGCCCAGCTGGGGGGTGTGGCTGAAGCGCTGCCCGTCCACGCCGGCACTGGGATCCTCGGTGACTTCGAACCGCAGCACCGACCAGGAACGCAAGGCATTGGCCAATCGGGCGCCGGTGCCCACCGGACCCACCCAATTGGTCACCGCACGCAGCTGCCCGGGCATCGCCGGTTGTGGGGTCCACTTGAGGTTGGGCGTGGCTGCCAGCGTGGACGACAACGCCCACTCGACATGCGGACACACCGCGGCGGGCGAGGCGTGGATATACACCACGCCGGTCGTCACGTCGGCGAACTGGTTCGCTGCACCCATCTGTTGCTCCTTCGGCTCCACGAGGGACGTCTTCCCCAACGACCTGGTGAACCCGACGAGCATGGTTCCGGAATAGTGATCCGGATAAAGTTGTGTCGTGCGTGTCTATTGTGCCTCGTGAGACCCCTGTTGCGCTAGTCCGCGTGGCACTCCGATATCACGGCATCAGCGAGCTCCGGCCAGATCGGCAGCGCCCACTTGCCGAAATCGCGATCGGTGAGCACCACCAACGCGAGCTTCGCCTCCGGATCTGCCCAGATGAACGTGCCCGTTTGACCGAAATGGCCGAAGGTGTGCGCCGAATTCTTCGCGCCGGTCCAGTGCGGGGTTTTGCCGTCTCTGATCTCGAAACCCAGCCCCCAGTCGTTGGGGCGCTGCACCCCGTATCCGGGTAACACCCCGTCCAGGCCGGGAAACTGCACGGCGGTCGCCTCGGCGTGCATCCCCGGCGACACCGTCGTCGGACACAGCAGGTCGCCGGCGAAGGCTGCCAGGTCTGCGACCGTCGATGTCACCCCGAAGCCGGCCTCCTGGGCGCCGCCGTCGAGCCGGGTGGCTGTCATTGCCAGCGGTTCGAAAACCGCCTCGGCCAGGTAGCGGCCGAATTCGATCCCGGACGCCTGCTGGACGGTCTCGGCCAGCACCGCGAAGCCATAGTTGGAATACACCCGGCGGGTGCCGGGCCAGGCAAGCGTGTCAGCGGACTGCATCGCCAACCCCGAGGCATGGGCCAACAAGTGCCGGACCGTCGATCCGGGTGGTCCGGCGGCGGTATCCAATTCCACGGCGCCCTCTTCGATCGCGATCTGCGCGGCCCGCGCCACCAGGAGCTTGGTCACCGACGCCAGCGCGAACTGCCGTCCGGTGTCGCCGTGGCTGGCCAGCACCCCCGAGGGTCCGACTACCGCGGCAGCCGCCGCTGCAACCGGCCAGTCGTCGAGTACGTCAAGTGCGGCCATCGCGCAGGAGCCTACCGACCAAGCACTACGTTGGTGCGCATGAGTCAGTTAGTGCGCGGCGTGATTTCACGAAAGAAGGCCGAGCCGGTCGAGGTGGTCGACATCGTCATCCCCGACCCCGGCCCCGGCGAGGTGGTGGTGGACGTAACAGCCTGCGGGGTGTGCCACACCGACCTCACCTACCGAGAGGGCGGCATCAACGACGAGTACCCATTCCTGCTTGGCCATGAAGCGGCCGGCACCGTCGAATCGGTTGGAAACGGGGTGACCGCGGTGCAGCCGGGCGACTTCGTGATTCTGAATTGGCGTGCGGTCTGCGGTCAGTGCCGCGCCTGCAAACGCGGCAGGCCGCAGTATTGCTTCGACACCTTCAACGCTGAGCAGAAGATGACCCTCACCGACGGCACCGAGCTCACACCGGCGCTGGGCATCGGGGCATTTGCCGACAAGACACTGGTGGCTGTCGGGCAGTGCACCAAGGTCGATCCCGAGGCCGACCCGGCGGTGGCCGGTCTGCTGGGCTGCGGGGTGATGGCCGGCCTGGGTGCTGCCATCAATACCGGGGCGGTCACCCGCGACGACACGGTCGCGGTGATCGGTTGTGGCGGCGTGGGCGACGCCGCGATCGCCGGGGCCGCGCTGGTCGGCGCCAAGCGGATCATCGCCGTGGACACCGACAACAGCAAACTGGATTGGGCCCGCAAATTCGGCGCCACCCACACCGTCAACGCGCGCGAATTCGACGTCGTCAAAACCATCCAGGACCTCACCGACGGGTTCGGCGCCAACGTGGTGATCGACGCCGTCGGCCGACCGGAAACCTGGGAGCAGGCCTTCTATGCCCGCGATCTTGCCGGAACCGTTGTGCTGGTAGGTGTTCCGACGCCGGATATGCGTATCGACATGCCGCTGGTGGACTTCTTCTCCCGCGGCGGCGCGCTCAAGTCGTCGTGGTACGGCGACTGCCTGCCCGAACGCGACTTCCCCACCCTGATCGACCTCTATCTGCAGGGCCGGTTACCGCTGGAGAAGTTCGTCTCCGAACGCATCGGTCTCGACGACATCGAAGAGGCATTCGACAAAATGCATGACGGCAAAGTGCTGCGCTCGGTGGTGATGCTGTGATGGCCCCCATCCAGCGCGTCGTTACCCATGGCACGTTCGAACTCGACGGCGGCAGTTGGGAAGTCGACAACAACATCTGGCTGATCGGCGACGATTCCGACGTCGTGGTGTTCGACGCCGCGCACAGCGCGGAGCCGATCGTGGCCGCCGTCGGCGGGCGCAATGTGGTGGCGGTGGTATGCACCCACGGCCACAATGACCACGTGACGGTGGCGCCGGAGCTCGGCGATACGCTCGACGCGCCAGTACTGCTCCACCCCGGCGATGACGTGTTATGGCGGATGACCCACCCGGACAGGAACTTTCGCGCGGTGTCCGACGCCGACACGCTGGCCGTCGCGGGCACCGAGCTGCGAGCGCTGCACACCCCCGGACACTCCCCCGGGTCGGTCTGCTGGTATGCCCCGGACCTGGGCGCCGTGTTCAGCGGCGACACCCTGTTTTCCGGTGGACCCGGCGCCACCGGGCGGTCGTTTTCGGACTTTCCGACGATCCTGCAGTCGATCTCGGGTCGTCTCGGCAAGCTTCCAGCCGACACCATCGTCTACACCGGCCATGGCGACACCACCAGCATCGGCGACGAGATCGTGCACTAC
This sequence comes from Mycobacterium sp., assembly GCF_035570115.1. Lineage (GTDB taxonomy): Bacteria > Actinomycetota > Actinomycetes > Mycobacteriales > Mycobacteriaceae > Mycobacterium. The sequence continues at coordinate 30,994 of NZ_DATMLH010000254.1, read as the reverse complement.
GACGAATGGGTGGCCCGCGGCCACTAGGGACCGACCGCAGGCTAACGGCCGTCGAGGATCCTGCGTTTCTCGGTCTCGAACTCCGCTTCGGTCAACGCTCCGGAATCCCGCAGCGATGCAAGTGTTTTCAGCTGCTCCAGTTTTATCGCCTCGCCGGTCGGAGCATGCGACGGCAGTGCTGGCTCCGGTGCGCTCACCGACAAATCCGCGTCGATGGGGTCGGTGGGGCTGTACGACGGGAAGGGTTGCCCCGTGGTTGCGAACGATCGCGTCACCCGCCGGATTCGCGCCAACCACAACGTCGAGCCGACCAGCCCAAGGGTACCGATGGTGAACAGCCCGACAGACGGCCATACCGACCAGCCGTAGGGACTCTCCTTACCGAACGCCAGGCTTGGGCTGATGAATCCGTTGACCTGACCTTCGGTCTTGATCGCGTACATGCCGTCGGCCGGAACCTGAACGACCCAGACCCGCCGGTGCGCGTCGTTGTTGATTGTCGTTGTACCACCATAGCTTTCGGTGACCGCCGGATCTGGGACACCCTGGGGTGGGTCGATATCTATCCCAAGTTGCGGCACCGGCAATCCACCGCCGCTGGGTCCGGAGATGACCTCGGTGTGAAAGCTGACGGTGACTTTGCCGGCCGGCAGGTGCAGGCTGGCTGATCCGGGGATGGGGACCTCACCGTAGGCGTTGTACTTGTCCATCACGAACGCGTTGAGGATCGGCAGGACGATGAAGCCGATTCCCCCGACAATCATCGCCAGGATCGCCAGTGCCAGCGAAATCTTCGCGAGCCGTCCGCTATTCATTCACGCAGTGTGTCACTGCGAGGTGGGTGGCGCCAGCGAAACCACACCGCCCGGTTTCGCTGAAACGAGGCGGGCTGGGGCGTCCTCTCCGATGCTGGTAACGATGCCGATTGCCGGCGCCTATGGGATATCTCCGAGAAACTAGCCGGCGTCAGTTACCCAAAACCGCACTGACTGCCGTTTGTGCTGCCGGCCATGCCCCGGCAGCACAGTTTGGACCCATCACCACAGTGGGTAGTCGTCGAGCAGCGCCGTCGGCAGGCGATAAGTCTCGTCAGGACGGAATGGTTCATGAACGAACACGACAACAAGCAAAAGACCTCCTCGGAAACGCCCGAACTGAGCGAGGAAGGTAAAGAAAAAGTCCGCCAGATGCAGGAAGCCTACGACGATGATCGCCCGACGGTAGTGCTGCCCGGCACCGGGGGCACGATCACAGGCGTCGCGATCAACGAATGGCTGGACGACGACGGCAACCCGAAGTTCGGCAAGGACAAGCCGCAAGAGGTGAGCGAAGAGTCGTCGACTTAGCGAAAGCCCGGTTCCGGTTCAGGCAAGCCCCGCGGCCCGCGGGGGAATCTCGGAAAACGCGGTGGCTCCGGCCCCTGAGTCGTCGTCGGCGCCTCGCTGGTTGTCGGCGCCGAAGTCGTTGTTGTGGCGGGCGCTTCGGTGGTGGTCGTTGTCGTCGGCGCTTGGGTGGTGGTGGACGGGGGTGTCGCGGTGTCCGACTCGGTCGATGACGGCGGGCTGGTCGCCGGCGCCTGACTGTCCGTCGCACCCGACGGAGCCGGGCCTTGGTTAGACGGCGCGGGTGCGGTGCTCACGCTGGGTGCCGGTGTGGTCGGTGCGCTGCCGGAGGTGTGACGCAGGGTGATCATGACCGCGGCGGCGACCGCCAGCACCGCAAGCACGGTGCCGACCATGACCACCACCGGCCGGCGATACCAGGCGTCGGCAACCGCGCGGGTCACGATGGGCTGCAAGTCGCGATCGACACCAAGCTGCGACCGCGCGGCCGTCGGCCCGGTGGTGCTGCTGCCTTGTTCGGGGTACTCGCCGGGCCGGATCGGCATGATGTCGGAGTCGTCGTCGGCCTCCGACCAGGCCAGCGCGGGAACCGGCCTGGGTTCTACCGGAATATTCGAGATCGTCGTGGTATCGACGACCGTTCCGGCCGCCGTCGGCGCGACCGCTGTCTCGCTATCGGCGGGACCACGTGCGGCCAGTAACGCCGCACCAATAGCCGGCGTCAGGTACGGCCGCGGTGCCGTGATGATCGGTACGCCCAGCTGTTGCGACAGGGTAGTGGTGACCGCTGGAATGCTCGCACCCCCGCCCACCGACGCGATCGCAGCCACATCTTCCGTGCGAATTCCATTGCGCTGCAAAGTTTCGTGGACGACTGTGATGAACCCGTCCAGCGGCTGGCGGATCGCGTCGCCGAGTTCGTCCCGGGTGACCCGGATATCGCCACGAAAGCCGGGCACGTCAGCGGCCAGCGTGGTCGCGATGGTCGACGAGAGTTCTTCTTTGGCGCGTCGGCAGTAGCCCCGCAGCTGAGCCAGCGAGCCGATCGCCGAGGTCGCCGACGTGTCGAACGCGCCGGCCGAGGACAGATCGGCGACGACGTGGGTCAGCAACGCCTGGTCGATCTGATCGCCGGAGAATTCACGATGCCGCACGGCAGGAACGACCACCTGGTATCCGTTGGTGGCGTCGACCAGGGCCAGGGTGGTTCCGGTGCCTCCGAAATCACACACGGCGATGATTCCGCGGCTGGGCACCCCCGGGTTCGCCTGCAGCGCGATCAGCGCTGCCACGAAGTCCGGTACCAGCGCCAACCGCCCGTCCGACCATTCGGAGACTCTGCTCAACGCCACCCGCACCGCGTCGACTGCCCCCGGCCCCCAATGCGCGGGATGGGTGACCGTGACCGCATCCGGCAGTGCTCGTCCATCTGTCACGGCGTAGGACAGTGCCCGCAGCGCATCGGCGAGCAGCGTCTCGCTGCGGTGGGTCGTACCGTCGGCTGCCACGATGGCGGCCGGGTCGCCCACCCGGTCGACGAAGTCGGTGAGCACCAGCCCGGGTTCGTCGATCTTCGGGTTCTCGGCTGGCAGACCGACTTCGGCTGAGCGCTGCCGATACAGCGTCAACACCGGCCTGCGGACCACCGCCCGGTCGGCGGTCACCGCCGCCAAGTTGGTGGCCCCAATCGAGAGGCCTAACGCCGACCGTGCTCCGTCAGCCATTTCGTCCAATCCCCGCGCAGGTCACAGTGCCGGTCTCGGCGGTCCGCAGCTCGGCCTTCATCGGATCGTGCCGACCCCCGCGATCAGCGGCAGATCCAGCGGGGTGACCCAGCCCGGCGAGAGTTCGTTGACGGCCGGCACCGCGTTGAGCGCACGCATCCCGGTCGCCAGACAACCGGCTGCGGCCGCGTCGCGTCCGGAGCCGTCGGTGAATCGAAATGCGGTCTCCTGGTAGATGCTCGGCGTGCCTTCGATGTCAACCCGATAGACGTCGTCTTTGACGCCCGCCGGCCAGTCCGGGGCGGCGTCAAGGCCGATCCGGTTCACGTGCTCGAGCTGGATGCGGGTCTGGCCGTTGTACACGCCGTTGATGGTGAACCGGACCGCGGCCACGTGTCCCGGCGGGATGACCCCCTTTGCCGTCTTGCGCTCGTTGGGCGTCACCCACTTGTCCCACGTGGTGGTGATCTCGTCGAGCGTGATGCCGGCGGCGTGCGCGATCATCGGCACGGTAGCGCCCCACGCGAAGATCAGCACATCGCGGTTCTCCAGGATCGGGCGGAATTCGGGCTCACGCCCGATACCCATCTCGTTCTCGTAGTCGCCCTCGTAATTGGTGTAGTCCAGCAGCTCGGAGGCCCGTACCGTGCGCACCTCCGAGCAGACCCCCATCAGCGTCATCGGAAACAGGTCGTTGGCGAAGCCCGGGTCGATGCCGGTGGTGAAACACGACGCCTCGCCCAACTCGCAGGCCTCGGTGATCGGCCGGATCCAGTTGGGCGGATTCAGATGCATGGTCGGCCAAACCCACGGCGTCATCGCCGTCGAGCAGACGTCGATCCCGGCCCGCAGGAACCGCGTGATCAGCGCGATGTTGTCGTCGGCGTGCGCCGCGGTCGGGCCGTAATGCACCAGCGCATCGGGTTTCAGCGCGATGAGCGCATCGACATCGTCGGTGGCGGTAATGCCGACCGGTTGGGCCAGCCCACAGATCTCGCCGACGTCGCGACCCACTTTCTTCGGATTGCTCACGCCGACGCCGACCAGCTCGAACAGCGGATGATTGACGATTTCGGCGATCACCATCCTGCCGACGAAACCGGTACCCCAGATCACGACCCGCTTAGCCATGCGCCACCTTTCGATCGACGAGTTTTTCTCATCGCGGCGATCCTAGAACCGTACGGTCTTTCCTCGCTGCGGTCTCGGTGGCTATGCGGCGAGTTTGTCTGGCCAAGCACTGGGAAGGCACACCTTAGGAGCGGCTGTGGGCGCGCCGGCTACGGGCCAACCGGAACGTCATCCTCTCGATCATCCGGTCGCGCAACGTCAAGGTGTGCAGCAGAACCGCGGAAATGTGCGCGGCGATTGCGGCCATCAGTGCATACGCGACGACCGAATGAGCCTGCCGCAGCAGCCAAAACAACTGCGCATCGAACGGTGCGATGCGTGGGAGCCGTAATGAGCCGAACACGACGACCGGTCCACCGGCGGCCGAAACCATCGCCCAGCCGATCAGCGGCTGGAGCAACAACAGCGCATACAGCGACACTTCCGACAGCACGACGATCTTGCGTTCCAGCGCGCCGACCGTGGACGGTAACGGCGGAGCGCGATGGGCCAACCGGTTGACCAGACGTACCAGCACCACCACGAGGATGGTCACGCCCAGCGTCCGGTGCATCATGATCAGCGTGGAGTAGTCGCCTACCGAGTTCACCATCACGAAACCGATGAACAGCGCGCAGAACACCAGCGCGGCCGTCAACCAGTGCAGGACCCTGGTCAACGCCGTGTATTGGCCGGGTTCGGGCGCCGCGGTCATAACTCGACCTTGTCGACCTGTACCGCGGGCGGGCTTCCGGTCTCGCCGGCGCGACGCCGGTACGACGCGGCGTAGACGGCCGATCGCGCGCTGAGCAGCGGATCGTCGGACGGCTCGATGCCGGCGGGCAGCACCAGCGGATCGAAGTTGATGTCCCGCGCGTTGCCCGGCGCATCGGTTTTGATCGAGTCGAGCGTCAGCACCCCAGCGTCAACGTTGCGCCGATCGGCGGGCCAGGGCAGCGTCGCGTCGTGCGTCGGATCGGACGCCGCGCCCACGGTCAGCACGAAACGCCAGCGCAGCGGGCCGGCCCGCAACTGCCGGACCAGCGCGTCGAACAGCGCATTCGGCCCCGACGAGGGCGGCAGCGCCTGTTGCAGCGGCGACAGCGACCATCGCACCGGCGCCCGCGCGCCGGATTCGTTGACGAAGTAGAAGGCGTTCAACCCGCTGTAGACACTGTCGGCGAAGCCCGGTGTCGGCGGATGCTGCTTGACGATGGCCGTGGCCCGCGCCGTCTCCGGGTGTGCGGCCAGGAATCGCGCCATCGCCGTCGGATCGGGCTTGCCGGTTCCGGGAACCGCGGCTGAAGCGATCAGCCGGTCGTAGAACCCTTGCGGTGAATTATCCAGGAAGACGGGAAGATTTAGTGTCGCCATCCGCCACTGCTCCCGACCGGGGAAGCCGAACACCAGTCCCAGTCCGCGCGCGGTCGACGACGCGTCAGCGGCGTGCGGATTGCCGCCGGCCAACGAAAACCGCCCGATCACCGGGGTGCGACCCGTCGCGAACACCGCTGCCTTCGACAGCGTACTGCCGTTGCCGTTGCTGTCGAAGTACCCGGTAACGGCGACTCCCTTGGCATGGTTCTTGCGAAACCCGGGTTGTCGGCCGAACACCTTGGCAAAGCCGTCGAGGAAGGTCCTCGGCGTCAGCCGCGCGGGACCGATCCACTTGTTTGCGTACAGCAGCGCACCCAGGTCGACCGCCAGGAAGGCTCCGACCACCGCGGCACCGCGCAGCACGTCACGCCTGCCGGGACGCGCGGTGCCCCATCGTCCGACGTCCTGCGGCGGTTCAGTCATCACTCGCCTTTACGACGATCACCTGACATTGGTTCAAGCATGGCCGCGAAATGGTGGGCCTTGCGATGAAAGACACGAAAACGTCCCCAAGTGTTCGGCCGGAGTGACACCATGTCGCCTGAGATGACCATGATCACACGCCCGGGCAAGGCCCGCACAGGGCCGTCGATACTGCTTACGGTGCTGACCGCTTTCGCTGCCACGGCAGGGGTTTGCGGGGTGGCAAACGCAGACCCGCCTGCCCAGGTGACCTATCAGCTGACTGGCAGCGCCCCGGTGGCGGACTACATCTCGTATCAGACCGACACCGGTCAGGCCGGCCAGACTCAGCAGGCACACGTGCCATTGCCCTGGCAGATCCAGTTCAATGCCCGCGGCACGAACGTGTTCGTGATCAGCGCGCAAAGCCCCGGCTCGATCACCTGCACAATCCTTATCGACGGCAAGACGGTCAGCCAGGCGACCGCGAACGGGGCGCCCGCCCGCACCGTCTGCTCGAACTGACGATTCGACCGCGCGGGCGAAATCAGCGTCCGATGTCGACCGGCCTGCGTGGTTTCGGTGGCGGGTACACGACCCGTGCGATGCTCGCCGACAGCCAACCGATGGCCCACCCGCCGAAGAACACCGCAAAAGTGTGCCGGGTGGCATCACCGGCGTGAGTCCACACCGCTGCGAGGATGACGGCCCAGACAACGGCACAGCCGATACTGTAGCCGATGTATGTGCGAGAATACTTGCGCAACAATCGGATTCGCTCAATCAGGCCCGATCGAAACAGCGACATCCGGACACGCGGCGGAAGCTTTTGGTCACCGTAGGTGTCGTCCAGCATGGCGATCAACTCCTCCCCGTAGCGGCGGCGCCAAGCCCGCGGGTACCAGCGCATGATGCCGCTGGCATCGCGGGGATTCATTGCGCCCACCCCGGGTTAGGTGCATGCAATGTGATGCCGAGCCGGCGCGCACCCTCGGCCGCAAGTGCCCCCAGGCTCCGCACCGCCGTGGTCAGTTCGGCTCGTCCCGCGGCGGTCAACCGATACGGGCGCCTGCGCTCGTCGTGGCCCGCCGGTTCGATCAGGCCGTGCTCCTCCAGTGCGGTGATCGCTCCATAGAGCGTTCCCGGCCCAAGCGTCACGCCGGCGAATTTCTCGATATCGCGCGCCAGCGCGTAGCCGTGTTTAGCGCCCGAAGCCAGGCTGGTCATGATCAGCACGCCCGGGTCATTTCGCCTGCCGAGCTTGCGGGCCGGTCGGGAACCGCGTGCCATACCGGCCAACATTAGTACGTGCCACGTATTACGGCAAGCGTAGTATGGCCCGATGGCCCGGCGGCCATATCGGTGGCCACTGGACTCTTCTCGACTTAGTCGATAGCGTCTATCACTTGACAGTGGCTATCGCTTTTGCCAATTGCAGGGTGAGGTGACCATGCCCGCACACCGCTCATCGGTCGTGATCGCCGGCGCTGGGATCGGCGGTCTTTCGATGTCCGCCATGCTTGGCCGCCGAGGCGTTGACTCGCTCTTGGTCGAAAAGCGCCGTGCGACTTTCATATACCCAAAGGCCCGCAACCTCAACTTCCGCAGCTTGGAGATATTGCGACGTCTGGGCGTCGGAGATGCGGTAGACGCTGTCGCCGAACATATTTCGACGATGGTCTGCAAAGAGACGCTCAGCAGCCCCGAACAGAGCGGGGTATTCGATGCGGCGTCGATGCTTTCCAGCGCCGAGGGCCTCAGCCCCGAGGCGTATGGAAGATATTGTCCGCAAAGCCGACTGGAACCGATCTTGCTGGATGAAAGCCGTCGGCTGGGCGGCGAGGTGCGATACCGCACAGAACTGAAGTCGTTCGAACAGGACGATTCGGGCATCGTCGCGACGATCAAAGACCTTGACACCGGTATGACGTCGGACGTGTTCGCCGACTACCTAGTGGCCGCCGACGGGACCCATAGCCCGATTCGGGAGAAGCTGGGCATCAGCACATCGGGCTTCGGCCTGCTGCCGATCTTCGTTGTCTTTATGTATTTTCGCGCGCCGTGGCGTCAATTCGTCCCCGACTTGGGCGACGGCGACGGTATCCAGATCGCCAATCCGGACGTCAACGGAATATTCATTGTGGCCAAAGACGACCTCGGTGTTTTCGCGGCCACCTACTTTCCGAGTCGGGGTGAAACCGTTGACCAGTTCACACCGCAGCGCTGCCGCCAGATGCTGCTCGCGGCCATCGGGTCGCCAATCGACGTGGAAATTGTGGACGTCGGACCTTGGCAACCCTCCGAACAAGTCGCCGATCAATTCCGTTGCGGGAAAATCTTTCTCGTTGGCGACTCGGCGCATACCATGCCCCCGTTGAAGGGCGGCGGGGCGAACAGCGCGATCGAGAGCGCGCACAACCTGGCATGGAAACTCGCAGCGGTGCTGAAGGGGACCGCGGGTCCCGAGCTGCTCGACACCTACCATGTCGAGCGCCATCCCGTCGGACGTTTCGCGGCGCGGCAGTCACTGACCGGGCCGGCCACGTCCTTTCTTTCGTTGGAGGACGACCGGCCAAAGCTGCCCGCCGAAGAAGATCTGCCGTTGTTTTACATGATCGCCGGATACAAGTACCGCTCGTCTGCGGTGGTGAGCGACCAGGCGACGCCGGCGGACCCCGACGCGGTGCAGCTGGTCGAAACCGAGGAACTGCGGGGCGAACCCGGCACCAGGGTGCCGCATGCCTGGGTGCAAGGCGACAAGGGTCCCCGCGTGTCCACACTGGATCTGCTCGGCCCGGGCTTCACGCTGTTCGTCGGTTCAGCCGGAACGCCATGGACGAAAGCAGCCGACGCGGTGTGCAGATCGCTCGGTGTCTCGGTTGACGTCCGCAGTGTCGGCGCCGACGCCGACTTCCGAGACGTCGATGGCCGATGGGCCGCGCTCACCGGGCTCGGCCCGGATGCGGCGCTGCTCGTGCGCCCCGATGATTTCGTCGCCTGGCGCGCTGACACTCTCCCTGGTTCGCCGGCAAATGCACTCAACCAGGCGCTGTCCCGCATTCTGGGCCGATGACCGAGTCGGAAATCGTCGCCTGTCTGGGCTCGAGCACGACCGCCGCGAAGGGGACCTATAACTGGATCGATGAACTGGCCGACCGACCGCAAAACAGCCGGTTTCGATTCGTCAACTTCGGCGTGGGCGGTGACCAATCGTTCGACATCACCAGGCGGCTCGACCCGGTAATCCGCGTAGCGCCGGACCGGGTCATCGTGCTGATCGGGACCAACGACATCCTGGCGAGCGTCTTTCCGAATTTCCGACGATTCACCCGCGCCTGGAAACGGATCGCTCAAGATCCCTCGCCGGCACACTTCAAAGACAACCTCGAGCTGATCACCCACCGCCTGCAGCAGGCAACCCACGCCAGAATCGCGCTGAGTTCGGTCGCGCCCGTCGGAGAAGCTCTTCGATCAAGCGACGCCGTTCAGTCGCGGCTCAACGATCAGGTTGCCGCCTACAACGGCATCATCGCCGACGTATCACGCAGCAGCGGCAGCTACTACATCCCGTTTTACGAGTGCTTCCGTGATCAACTGGCCCGCTCAATGATCGCCAAACCGTTTACCCGGTTCTCCTTCGCTGCCTTCTACCGCGACTACCTATTCCGCGAAATGATTCTGCGACGAAGTTTCGATCAGATCTCGCAGAGAAACGGCTGGGAACTCCACATCGACGGCATTCACCTCAACACCAAGGGTGGCCGCATCCTCACCGACGTCGTTCAGCAGTTCCTCGACTCGCCTTCAAGATCGGCGGGGGCGGTTTAGGCTCGCGCCTGTAGCCCGCTCAACGACGAGGACGGTCGACATGAGCATTGCGACTCGAGCTAACGGCACGGCGCCGCCCGAGGTGCCGCTCGCCGATGTCGACCTGGGCACGTGGGACTTCTGGGCACTCGACGACGATCTGCGCGACGGGGCGTTCGCCACCCTACGGCGCGAGGCGCCGATCTCGTTCTGGCCTGAGCCCGTCCAAGAAGGCTTCCAGGCAGGCGGCGGGCATTGGGCGCTGACCGGACTCGACGACGTTTTCTACGCCAGCCGCCATCCCGAGATCTTCAGCTCCAGCCCGAACATCACCATCAACGACCAGACGCCGGAGGTGTCCGAGTACTTCGGCTCGATGATCGTGCTCGACGACCCTCGGCACCAGCGGCTGCGATCGATCGTCAGCAGGGCTTTCACCCCGAAAGTCGTGGCCCGCATCGAGCAATCGGTGCGCGAGCGGGCGCACCGGCTGGTCGCCTCGATGATCGCCGCTCATCCCGACGGCAATGGTGAAGCGGTCAGCGAGCTAGCCGGACCGCTGCCGCTGCAGGTCATCTGCGACATGATGGGGATTCCCGAGGAGGACCATCAGCGGATTTTCCACTGGACCAACGTTATCCTCGGCTTCGGCGACCCGGATCTGACTACCGAATTCGATGAGTTCGTTCGGGTTTCGATGGAAATCGGCGCCTACGCCAGCGCGTTGGCGGAGGATCGTCGCGTCAATCACCATGACGATCTGACGACGAGCCTGGTGGAAGCCGAGGTCGACGGCGAGGGGTTGACCTCGGCCGAGGTCGCGTCGTTCTTCATCCTGCTGGCAGTCGCCGGCAACGAGACGACGCGCAACGCGATCAGCCACGGCTTGCTCGCCCTGACCCGTTACCCGGAGCAACGACAGACGTGGTGGTCCGACTTCGACGGTGTATCGCACACGGCGGTCGAAGAAGTTGTGCGGTGGGCGTCACCGGTGATCTACATGCGACGCACCCTTACCCGCGACTTCGAGCTGAGCGGGACGAAGATGTCCGCCGGCGACAAGGCGACGCTGTGGTACTGCTCGGCCAATCGCGACGAGTCGAAGTTCGCCGATCCGTGGAAGTTCGATGTCACCCGCAACCCGAATCCGCATGTCGGCTTCGGCGGCGGGGGCGCACATTTCTGTCTTGGCGCCAACTTGGCTCGTCGCGAGATCCGAGTCATGTTCGAGGAACTGCACCGCGAGATACCCGATATCGTCGCGACCGAGGAGCCCACACGGTTGCTGTCGGCGTTCATCCACGGCATCAAGACACTCCCGATCGCCTGGACGCCGCCGGGCTGATTTCAGCCCATTGCGGAACGTCAGAACCGTATAGTCGGCGCATGCCGCCGGGCGGCGAGGAACGGAGGAAACCCGTGAAGATCCCGAAGACAGTGGTAGTCGGCGTCGCGCTCACCGCGGCCGGGCTGGCGCTCGCGCCGAGCGCCGCAGCCGGGATGCTGATCGGCAACTATGAAGTCGAGACCACGCGGGATCCGAGTCACTCCTGGCTCTGGAATGTCAGAAAATGCCGGGTTGAGGCTCCGGACTGTGTCCACGTCAATGCCCAACCAAGGCCCAACGGGCAAGCGGAGCCTTGGAACGCAGATGGACATCTCGCCAATGGGCGGTACACGATGGTCGTCGACGTGCCCGATGGTGTGCGCTGCACCGTGTACTTCCTGCCGTCGCACGACACCTATTCCTGGGATGCGGTGACGCTGGCCGGGTCGGTGGATTCCACTTTTGACGCCGGCTGCGGCGGTGCTCCCGGTGGGACAGTGTCATACCCATTTACGCTCCAGCGTTACTAAAGCCACACCGGGTCGAGGGGCCCGCCCATCGCGATACGGTATGGCAACATTGAAACTTCCTCTCTTACAATCTAAGTGCGGCTTGGCCGCTTCACTCGCCCTGCTGACCGCGCTCCCTGCCTGCCACCCGAGCGATCTTAAATCTGGTCATGCATCGACAACGACGGCCCCGACATCGGTGACCACGACAACCGCCGTCGCTGCCCCGCCCACGACACGAAATCCCCGCAGCGCTAAGTGGATTGACTTGCAGGTCGGTGATTGTCTGGCTGAGCTTCCACCGAGCGACCCCAGCGTGGTCACTGTCACCGTTGTCGACTGTGCGACCGTTCACGCGGCAGAGGTTTATCTTCGCGGGCCGCTGGCGGTGAATGCCGCCGTCGCCGATGTCGCCAACCGGGAGTGCGCTTCAGGGTTTCCCGGATACACCGGGCAATCCGTCGACGGCAGCTCATTCACGGTGACCTACCTCATCGACTCCGATCAGGATCGGACATCGGACAATCCCGCCCCAAGTACGGTCATCTGTCTGCTGCATGCGGCCGACGGTCGACCTCTGACCGAATCCGCACGGCGGTGAATCCCGATCTTCGCGGTCATTCTCAACCGACGGACACCGCCGCGCTCGCGAAGAGTTGACCCCATTCGTCACGAGCCGCCAACTGCGCGTCGGCAGCGGTGTGGGCTGAGTTTTCGCCACCGTTCGCGAGATGCACTAGCGCCCAGGCGATTGCGAACACTGGCATATTGTGACGTCGCGCCGCGCTGAGCAATTCGCGGAAAGCGGTCTCGGAAGGACACCGACGAAGGCCAATGAGAATGCCCTTCGCCGTGTCAAGGATGCGACCACCGTGCGCTTCCACCGTCATGCTGTGCCTACCTCCCGTTGAGCATGCGAATATCCGGTCGCCCAGATAGCCCCAGTGGCGAGGCGAACCGTTGTCGATGTGGATATTTCGCGGGCGTGATCCGCAATGGAGCACTGTGCCATGATTTGCGCATGCAGCCGAACGCGCCAGATCACCGGCTGGATCGGTACGCACCCGTGATCATCCTGGTACACAGCGCCGTGGATGGGCGCGCGGTGACGCCAGTGCACGTTTTCAGGTCATCGCGGCGGCGAGCGCCATGTGCCCTTCGAAGCCGAGCGAATTAGCTGCCGTCACGGTCATGGCTGAGCGGCATCGATATCTCTGGCGAATATCCCAAGCCGTGGACCGGTGAGATCGTCGCGGCCGCAGACGTGATTGTCAGCATGGGCTGCGGCGACACCGTCCCCGCCCGGCCCGGCCGTCGATACGAAGACTGGGACCTCGACGATCCGGCCGGCAAAGACGTGGCCGAGGTGCGGCTGATCCGCGACGAGATCGAACGCCGCATGTGCGAGTTGCTCGACGGCCTGCGGATTCCCTACCGGTCCTGAACGAGGCCCTCGAACCGAAGATGTGAAAGTTGACGGTTGGTACAGGATGATGTGCTGATGTTTGGCCTCGTCGTAATCGTCGCGCTGTTCGCCACGGTGATCGTGGGGACGGTAGTGGGCCGGCGCTATCGCGTGGGCCCCCCGGTTCTGCTCATCCTGCTCGGCGCGCTGTTGGGATTGATCCCTCGGCTCAGCGGCGTGCGACTCGACGGGGAGATCGTGCTGCTGCTGTTCTTACCGGCGATTCTCTATTGGGAAGGTCTGAACACCAGCTTCCGCGAGATCCGCAAGAACCTACGGTTGATCGCTTTCCTCAGCGTCGGCCTGGTGATTGCGACAGCGATAACGGTGACGTGGACTGCACGGGCGCTTGGCATGGAGTCACACGCGGCGTCGGTCCTGGGCGCCGTGCTCTCCCCCACCGACGCCGCCGCCGTGGCCGGCCTGGCGAAACAGCTACCGCGCCGCACGGTGACCGTGTTGAAGGCGGAAAGCATCATCAACGACGGGACCGCGCTGGTCCTCTTCACGGTGGCCGTGTCCGTTGCCGTCGGCGGCCACCCGGTCAGCCCGGCCGCCCTGACCGCCCGTTTCGTCGGCTCCTACCTCGGTGGCATCTGCGCCGGACTGCTGGTCGGGCTGGCCTCGACCCTGGTGCGCCGCCGAATCGACGCACCGCAGGAGGAAGGAGCCCTGAGCCTGCTGACGCCGTTCGCGGCGTTCTTGCTCGCCCAATCGATTCACTGCAGCGGCGTCGTGGCAGTTCTGGTGTCGGCCCTGGTAATGGCCTACGCCTCGCCGTACGTGATCAGGGCTCGGTCCCGCCTCCAGACATTCGCGTTCTGGGATCTGGCGACATTTCTGATCAACGGCTCGCTATGGGTGTTCGTCGGCGTGCAAATGCCCAAGGCGGTGCGCGGTATCGCGGGCGTCGACGGCGGAGTTCGGCACGCCGCTTTGCTGGCCCTTGCCGTCACCGGTGTGGTCGTTGTGACTCGGTTTATCTTTTCGGACCTTTTCACCTTCTTCCTTCGTGCTGTTGACAGGCGCGCGGTGCAGCGCACCCGTCGCGTCGACTGGCGCCAGCGGATGGTGTCCCGCTGGGCGGGCTTCCGCGGCGCAGTGTCGCTGGCCGCGGCGCTGGCGGTCCCGCTGACCACGCACAGCGGCGCCCCATTTCCGGACCGCAACCTGATCATCTTCGTCGTCTGCGTCGTGATTCTGGTGACCGTCCTCGTCCAGGGCGGCACGTTGCCCGACGTCGTTCGCTGGGCACGGCTGCCCGAAGATGTAAGTCGGGCACACGAATTGCAACTGGCCCGTTGTCGCGGCGCCCAGGCCGCCCTTGAAGCCCTGCCCGTGGTCGCCGGCGAAGTCGGCGCCGGCGACGAGCTAGTGCGGCGCCTGCGGAAGGAATACGAAGAACACGCGGCGCTCGTTGAAGCCGGCGGGGACGATGAGGGACCTAACGAGGTAGCTGAGCGCAATGATCTGCTTCGACGACTGCGGCTTGGCGTGCTCGAACACAAACGCCGGGCCATCACCGAGCTTCGAGACCAGAACCGGATCGACGACATCATTCTGCGCGAGTTGCAGTCGGTGATGGACCTCGAGGAGGTACGCCTGCTCGAGTCGGCCGACACCGAGTGAAGACGCGAAAGACCCTACTGTGCACCGACTTTAGCGGCGATTTGGTTGGCGATGTCGACGGCCGAGTTCTTCGGGTCGGGGCTGCAGGTGTTGACGTCGACGATGACATTGTTCTTGATCGCCAACGCCCGACCGCAGGCCCAACCGCCGGCCCGAGCCTGCTGTTGCGTCGCGATCGTGCTCAGCGCGCCGTCGGTATCGGATATCGGCCCGACGATCCATTCCGTCCCAGATTGGATATGGGTATATCCGTGGCAGGCCGGCCAGCGTAGGGCGGACGCGATTAAAAATAGACCGGCTTGTTTGGCGGTGGGAAATAACACCACCGCCTGCTCGGCGTAATGCGTGAAGTTATCGCCATCGTTGAGCGCCCGATCGCGCACGGCGGTGAAGCCGCTATCGGCGTAGACATCAGCCTGCGCCGACCCGTCGATGGCGAGGCATTCCCTGGGCTTCATCGTGGCGCTGTCGTCAGACATCGCGTCGTGCCTCCTGGTGACCGCCATTTGTGCCGCGCCCATTATGGGGCTGATCTGCTCAGGACTGAGCAGCAAATCATCGAGTTCACGCTCCACAACAGGGCGCGGAATGAGCGATCTGATGGTGGTCGTCGACGTGACAGCGGCGTGGTTGCTACCGGCGCCACAACCGGCGCTGAGAATGCAGATGCCGACAACGGCGAACGCTGCCGTGAAAAAGCGCATCCTTCGTCATCCCCATTCCCCGAAACCCCAAGCCTACCGTGGGCTTCGGCGGGTAATACCAACGAATTAAGCCAATTTTAGACTCCACTCAGTGATTCCAAATAGGGCGCGGATCGCTTGCGGAATTCGCCGGGGCCGCAGCGCGTAGCGACCACGTTGACGTGATCAGCGACGGATCGTCAAACGACTCATGGGCAAACCGTGCATTCGGTACCGTCAACCCGTGTCCCTCAGGCGGGAAAGCCCAATTCGGGGCCGGCGGCTGCGGCTCGATGAGGCGGTGATCGAGCGCGCGCTCATGAGCCCGGCCGGCTACCGGTACCTACTCCATCTGGCACCCCGCATCGACAAGGTGGTGATCCCCCGGACCCGCGGTCGGCTGAGTTCGGCCGGGATCGACAGGGTGGGACTCGTCAGCACCACCGGTGCGAAGTCCGGGCTGCCGCGCACCCATCCGCTGGTAGTCATCGACGACTCGGACGGGCTGCTTGCGATCGGGTCCAACTATGGCCGCCCGCCGCACCCGGCGTGGAGCACCAACTTGCTGGCGCACCCCGAATGCACGGTCGAGTTCAAGGGTCCGCCCAGGCAATACCGAGCCGAGCTGCTCACCGGCGACGCCCGCGCCTCGGCATGGGCCGTGGCCACCGACTTTTACGCTGGTTACGAGCGCTACCGAGCCAAATGCGCGCCGCGCGAGATCAGGGTCTTCCGCCTGCGGCCCATTGCCGGCTGACGCGCGTCAGCCTCTTCGGTACGCGGAGTTCATGGCCTGTTCAACCAACCGTCGATGTCAGATCGTTGACCGCACACGAGCAGCGGCTCTGCTGGCTATATGCGTGTCGTTCAGGTCGCCAACTTCTACGGACCTCGTTCCGGCGGCCTTCGCACCGCCGTGGACCGGCTCGGCGCGGAATACTGCGCCGTCGGCCACGAGGTGTTTCTGATTGTTCCCGGTCGGCACGCCGCCCATACCCGGCTGTCCACGGGTGTGGTGCGAATAACCGTGCCCGCCAGGTTGATTCCCTTCACCGGCGGGTACCGCGCGGTGTTGCCGGGACCCGTCCGGGCACTCCTGGAATCACTGGGACCCGATACGTTGGAGGTCTCTGACCGGCTCACGCTGAGGTCACTGGGCCGCTGGGGGCGCGAGCACGGCGCCATCACGGTGATGATCTCCCACGAGCGCCTCGATCGCCTTGCGGGCCAAATACTTCCGCGTCGAACCGCACGGAAGTTCGCCGACTTCGCCAACAGGCGAACGGCCGCAGACTACGACACCGTGGTGTGCACCACCGGGTTTGCCCGCGAAGAATTCGATCGCATCGGGGCGACGAATACCGTCACCGTCCCACTGGGCGTGGACCTGGAGACCTTCCATCCGTCTCGGCGCTCCGAGCTGGTACGGCAGCGCTGGGCAGCCCCGTCGCAGATCCTGCTGGTGCACTGCGGCCGCTTGTCGGTGGAAAAACGGGCCGACCGCAGCATCGACGCGGTCGCCGAGTTGTGTCGTGCCGGTATCGAGGCCCGACTTGTCGTCGTGGGCGACGGCCCGTTGCGGGCCAGGTTGCAACGGCAGGCCGCTGGACTGCCGATCGATTTCACCGGTTTCATTTCCGACCGGCATACCGTCGCCGCGTTGCTGGCTTCGGCTGACGTCGCGCTCGCGCCCGGTCCGCACGAAACTTTCGGGCTGGCTGCGCTGGAATCGCTCGCGTGTGGCACGCCGGTCGTGGTTTCCCGCACCTCGGCGCTGGGCGAAATCATCACCGCAGAGAGCGGCGCCTTGGCTGACAACGACCCCGCGGCCATCGCGCAAGCGGTCGGCGCGGTCGTCAGCCGGCCAGAAGACGACCGACGCGCCTGTGCGAGACGCCGTGCGGAGATGTTCACCTGGCAGCGCGCGGCAATCGGAATGCTGACGACGCTCGGCGCCGTGCCAGTCGCCGACGACTGCGACGACTCCGAGAACACCGCATAGCGCCCCGCGCCGAGGCGCCTAGCCGGGGTTAGCTCTGCGGACTGGAGTTGGCGGGTCCCACCTGACCGGTGAGCGGATTGACTTGTACCGTCATCGGCCCCCGCTGTCCAGCCGCGTTTCCCTTTCCGCGCTGCTGGGCTTGGGCGAGCGCGTTGATCACCGGGTTGTCCTTCAAGAGTTGCTTCCGGTCTTCATCGGACAGCTCGTAAAACGCCCACAGGCCCCAGGCGGCGGGCCGCACGTACAGCGTCACTTTCTGATGTCGACGTTTGTTTTGCGACAGCACCGCAGGAATGGGCACCACTCGATCCAGCGTCGCGGAACTCACCAGTTCCTGCGCGATCTTGTCCACATCCACCGCGTCCTGAAGCTCGTAGACCAACGACTGATGGGGTGTGTGGGATGTGCCCTGAAGGGCCAGGAACCACGCCATCCGGCGTCTCCTTCGCTCGTCGTTATCAGCGCAACTGTAAAGGACGCGGTCGCGTCGAGCGGCCAGAACTCAGCTCTCCCTCAACAGGTTCGCCGGTCCCCGCGTTCCACGACTAACGGGAATCGGGAAACGCCGCGGTGCCGGCGGGCGCGCCTCTCGCAACCACAACTGGCATCGACGTCGACGCATCGGTGCGCAGAATGGTGTGCACCACGTCGATCAGATCGTCGATCGGCATCAACTTGCCCGGCATGCAGCCACGCGACGACCAGAGCGGGACGGCCTTCATCGCGAGCTCCATGTCCCAGCCGGTGTTCATTCCGGTTTGGCCGTCGCCGTCCCCGCCCGCGCACTCCCCGACGATCAAGCACGTGAAGCCGATGTCCGGGTGTTCGGCCCGCCACGCGTCGACGAGTCTTTCCAGCGCCGCCTTGCTGACGCCGTACGCACCGAGGCCCGGCCAGGGCGGCCCGAAGGAGCCTGCGTCAGAAGAGAGGTAGACCGCCTTGCCCGCGGAGCTCGTCAGGTGTGGCACCGCCGCCGCCGTAACCAGCGCCGCACCGATGACATTGGTATCGAAGATCTGCCGCCAGGTTTGGGCATCCGTGTCGACCATCCGGACCAGAGGGCCAACCGCGGGGGTGTACACCAGGTTGTCGATGCCGCCGAGCGCCTCGGCGGCATCGTTGATGGCCGCTCGACAGGATCCCTCGTCGGTGACATCGCATTCGATGGCGATGGTGCCCGAGCCTGCTTCCTTGGCGGCAGCCTCGATGCGCGCGAGACGTCGGGCAAGCAACGCGACCTGAGCGCCACGCCGCGCGAGGCCGACACCGATGCAACGCCCAAGTCCGCTTGAGGCGCCGACCACCACTGTCCTTGACATATTCGCCCTCTCCTGTAACGAGCCCGCTGCAGGCAACAGCGTATCGGCCGCCAACCGAGCTGGTAACTCCCGGCTATCGCCGAGGTATCGAACGCCGATTCCAGGGACTTAGATGTAGCGTCCGGATAGTCGGTGACCTGGGATTTGTGAGTTTAGACACATCAACAACGGGCTAACCCCGGCACGCAATTGAGGATTTGGTGCGCAAACCGCACCTGGCTTCCGGGAGTGTGATCCAGATGGGCATGACCTCTTTCGCCGTAGCGGAAATGCGGTCCGATGACCGCGACTACGACAATTGGCTCGCCACCCTGACCCAAGCGTCTGCGCGCCTGGACATTTTGCAGACCGTGGTCACCGAACTATGCCAGCTATGCGAAAGCGAGGACGTGGTCAAAAGCCGACAAGTCCTGGCGATACTCGAAAGGCAAGGGGCGATCACCAAGGCCGCTGATACAAGCTCCGCCGCCCGACCGATGTAGAACGTCAGTCTGCTCAGTACGGTGAGCAGTATGAAGTATCTGGACGTCGACGGAATCGGACGAGTGAGCCGGATCGGGCTGGGCACCTGGCAGTTCGGGTCGCGGGAGTGGGGCTACGGGGACAATTACGCCTCGGGACCCGCCCGCGACATCGTGCGTCGCGCCCTCGCCCTAGGGGTCACCCTGTTCGATACCGCCGAGGCATACGGACTCGGCAAAAGCGAGCGCATCCTCGGTGAGGCACTTGGCGACGAGCGCACCGAGGTAGCGGTGGCCAGCAAGATCTTCCCGGTCGCCCCCTTTCCTGCCGTGGTCAAACAGCGCGAGCGCGCCAGTGCACGACGGCTGCGGCTAGACCGCATCCCGCTTTACCAAATCCACCAGCCCAACCCGGTAGTTCCGGACTCGGTGATCATGCCGGGCATGCGCGACCTGCTGGACAGCGGCGCCATCGGCGCAGCCGGCGTCTCGAACTATTCGCTGTCACGTTGGCAGAAGGCCGATGCCGCGCTCGGCCGGCCGGTCATCAGCAACCAGGTGCATTTCTCGCTCGCCCACCTTGGTCCGCTTGACGACCTCGTTCCGTTCGCCGAGCGCGAGAACCGCGTCGTGATCGCCTACAGCCCACTGGCACAAGGGCTTTTGGGCGGCAAGTACGGCGTCAACAACCGTCCTGGTGGGGTTCGCGCGATTAACCGGCTTTTCGGCACCGAGAACCTACGTCGTGTCGAGCCGCTGCTGCAGACGTTGCGCGACGTCGCGACGGAAGTCGGCGCCAAGCCGGCACAGGTCGCGCTGTCCTGGCTGATCAGCCTGCCTAACGTGGTCGCCATTCCCGGCGCGTCCAGTGTTGAGCAGCTCGAGTTCAACGTCGCCGCGGCCGATATCGAGCTGGGCGCAGACTCCCGCGACGCGCTCACCGAGGCGGCACGCAACTTCCGGCCGGTGTCGACGCGGCAATTCCTCGCCGAGACCGTCCGCGAGAAACTCGGCCGTCACTGATCCGGGTTGCTCTGCGCTAGGGCCGCGACTCCTCGGGAGTCCAGGCCAGGGGCTGGCCGGGCTGACCGGGAAATAGATAGTCGACGAAAGCCGCAGCGGTGGGTTGTGGTTCGTGATTGGCCAAGCCTGGTCGCTCGTTGGCTTCAATGAAGGCGTAGTCGGAGCCGGTGATATCTGGCACCAGCAGGTCGATGCCGGTCACCCGGATGCCGATCGCGTCGGCAGCAGCCACCGCAACCTCGCAGAGTTCCGGGTTCACCTCAAGGGTGACATCGTGGATCGTGCCGCCTTGGTGCAGGTTGGCGGTGTGGCGAACGCGGAGCCGAATTCCTTGCGGCAAGACGTCGTCCAGCATCCAGCCGGCTTCCGCGACCGTCGCCTCGGTGATGTCGTCCAGTGGGATGCGTGACTCACCACCGGTAGCCGCCGAGCGTCGTCGGCTCTCGGCGGCGATCAAGTCGCGGACGGTGTGCTCACCGGTGCCGATGATCTCCGGAGGCAACCTCAGCGCGGCGGCCACAACGCGACCATCGATCACCACCAACCGCAGGTCGCTGCCGGCGACCCGCTGCTCGATGAGTACCTCCGGATACTGCTCGCGCGCGCGTGCCACGGCGGCTGCGAGTTCTTCAGGCCCGTGGTCGGCGACAACGCCCACGGTGATGCCCTTCCCCTGCTCACCCCGGGTGGGTTTGACGACGACCTCGCCGACTTCTTTCAGAAACGCGTAGTCCCCATCGTTCAAGGTGGCCAGGCGGGCCCGAGGCACGGTGATGCCGGCTTCGGAGACCAGCCGGCGGGTCAGCCGTTTGTCGTCGCACCGGCACATGGCGATCGCGGAGGTGAACTCGGACAACGACTCACGGGTGATCACACTGCGACCACCGTGCGTCAGCCGCATCTCGCCGGTCTCGGCGTCCAGGACCTCCACCCAGATGCCGCGGCGCATCGCTTCGTCGGCGATGATCCGCGCGTAGGGATTGAGGTCGTCGACCGTCTCCGGCAGCGGGGTGAACAGCGGCTCGTTGATCGCGTTCTTGCGTTTGATCGCCAGCACCGGAACGCGGCGAAAGCCCAGTTTTTCGTAGAGCCCGATAGCCGCGACGTTGTCGTGCGCGACCGAAAGGTCCATGTAGGCGCGGCCCAGACCGTGGAAGTGTTGCGCCAGTGCCCGGGTCAGCGCCACTCCAATGCCCGGAAGTGCCGCGGCGGGGTCGACTGCCAGGGTCCACAGGCTGGATCCGTGCTCGGGGTCGGAGAACAGCAACTCGTGGTCCACGCCGGTCACGGTGCCGACCACGGCATCGTCGCCGTCGCGCACCGCAAGCAGATACGTGACCGCTTCCACATGCTGATGGTTGTGCCAGATCGTCTCGATTGGTGAAGGGACCATTCCGCACCGCACGAACACGCGGTTCATCGCATCGGCGTCGGCCGGGTCGTTCAGGCTGCGCACGGTGATCCCGATCGGCGATGGAGCCAGGTCTTCCTGGGTGGTCTCATCGGTAAAGCGCAGTCGATAGGTGTGGCTGGGATCGATGAAGAGCTCAGTCGGGGCCCCGGCGACCACCACGTGGGACTCGCGCGCGTAGATACAGATATCGCGGCGCCCGGGCGCTTCGCGTCGCAGCGCCTCGGTCAGCGTGGCGACATCGGCGAAGGTTTGACCGAAGATTAGTTTGCCCCAACCTAATTCGAGCTCCACATCTTTGGCCATCGCGTCCACGAGATGGGGCGGCGACGCGTCATGCAGGCCCAGCGTGATTGCTTCGGGATGGTCCTCTGACGGATCGATAACTGTCACGCCGCCGGACCTGTCCCGTCGCGGCGCCGCGGCCACGGCGGTTCCCACGTCATCGCCATGTTGTCTACCCAACTCAACAGTTCGTCTATCAACTTCCCTGTCGTATTCCAGGCCGCAGCACTAACCCCTAGTCTGGCACCGCCGGAATCTCCGCGCAGCCCCGGTCACGACGCGGCGGTTGGCAGGGTGTCGACTCCTATCGCCGGAAACGCCCCGCGAACCCGCGCAACGGCAGGTCGGCGCTGGTGATGAGTCCGGGCCGCGCAGCGACTACCGACGTGATCGCATTGAGGGCAGGCAGGCCGGTCACAGTCATGCCGATGGAGGCGAAATTCGCCGGATTGGACAGGTCGACGCCCGGCTTGGGGAAGATCATGTGCTTGTTGTAGACGCACGGGTCACCCGCGATTTGGGTGATGTAGCAGCCTTTGATGTTCCAGCTCGGATCGGTGTGCGGGGTCATCTGCCACTCCAGATGCGTCTCGACCCGAGGAACCCCGTCCACGATGCCCTGGTATTTGATGTAGTTACCACCCAGCGAGCCCTTGGGCAGCGTGTACCAGCCCAGGTCCACGTCCTTGGTGCACGCGCCCAGCTCGTAGGTGAATTTGACTTCGTCAAGCGGCAGATCGAAGCAGTCGGCCATCATCAGCACGCTGTCGGCAAAGACCCGGGTGTATTTCTCCAGCTTCGCCGGGATCTGCGGATCGTCGACCGGCAGGCCGTAGCCGACCTCGATCCAGGTGTCTTTGGAGTGATGACACGACACATCCACCGATTCGATGGTGGTGATGTTCTCGATCTCGGCGACGTCCGCCGAACACACCACGCCCAAAATCTGATTCAGCCCTGGATTCATCCCGGTGCCGTAGAACGTGGCGCCGCCCCTCTCACACGCCTCCTGAAGAAGCTGGGTTACCGGCTTGCCCGACGGATGCGGGTGATTCTTGTCGCGGTGCCACCCGGTGATCCAGTCGGCCGTCGTGACGATGTTGATTCCAGCCTCAAGGACTTTGACGTAGAGGTCCTCGTCGGGGAACACCCCGTGGAAGGTGACGACGTCCGGCTTGGCCGCGATGATCTCCTCGATGCTGCCGGTCGCCTTGACCCCGTTGGGAGCCAGGCCGACCAACTCGCCGGTGTCCTTGCCGATCTTTTCCGATGAGTAGCAGTGCACGCCAACGAGCTCCAGGTCAGGCTGTGCGGCAATCCGTTTGATCATCTCCGAGCCGACGTTTCCGGTGGCTACCTGAAACACGCGAATCGGTCGAGCGGGTGCATTCATTCGGTTCAGCCTTTCTCGGATGCGGCGGCGGTGTTACCACCAATGTTGTCGGCGGCGCTGCCGCCAACCCCGTCGGGATAGAACTGCTTGGCCCACTTGCGAATTGCGGTGAAGCCCTCGTACTCGGCGGTGGCCAGCGCGGGTGGATCCGAATATCGCTGGTGCCCCCAGATGTGGACATCCTGCTCGAACTGCCGGATCACTTCCTGCCCGAAGGCTCGCGCCTTGGTTTGGGCCTTTTCCAGGCCAATGGCGGATTCCTTGCCCGGTGTCCGGCCGATGTACACCATGAACCGGACGTCGGAGGTGCACTCGTCAACCGGGGTGATCGCGGAGATGGTGCGGTTGTCGACCATGCCCCAACTCTTGGTCACCGCGATGCCCAAACCCCCGTTGACGGCCTCCACGCGGCTTTTGATGTCTTCGATCTTCTGGTTGTCGTCACCTTCGAAGGTGATGGTGAAGTCGACAAAGGACACCGGCTCGTCGAAGTCGTGGCGGGTGAACACCGGGACGATCGGGGTGCTGTGCACGTACTTGAAATGGGCGAAGTCCACGCCGTTTTCGAGCACATACTGTGGGTGCAACTCCAGGCGTTCCCGGTACAACCGCTGCTGCGGGTAGTAGTCGTCGGCGCTGCTGCCGTCGTTGAATCCGGCGAATACGTCCGGCGCGTCGAAGTACGGCTGACGACCGCCGACGTCGTGCCAGATGTAGACCGACTCGTTGCGCTCTATCACCGGATAGGTGCGGATCCGTCGGCCGCGATTGGGGCGATCTTGGTAGGGGATACAGACGTTGCGGCCCTGCTGGCTCCACTGCCATCCGTGAAACGGGCACTGCAATACCTCGCCGACGACCTTGCCGCCGTAACCGAGGTGTGCGCCGAGATGTTCGCAGTAAGCGTTCATCACGGTGAGCTGGCCGGACTCGTTCCGCCAGGCGACCATCTCCTGGTCGAAGTACTTCATCGCGTGGACATCGCCGATGCCGATCTCGTCGGACCAGGCAACTTGGAACCAGCCGGTCGGTTTCATCGACAACGGCGGCTTGGCCATATCACTTGTCCCTCCTGCCATCTCGGGGCGCCGTCAGGAATCATAGTCGGCCCAACGAAAGAATCCTAGTGGGCACTATGAAAGTGCGGCAAACCCGCTACCATTCAGGTAATGACGCAAGCAGACGTGCATCAACGGCGCAGCAACAAGCGCGGACTCGCGACCCGCCAGACGATGCTGGACGCCGCGGTGCGCTCGCTGGCCTCCGGCGACCCCGGCGCGGTGTCGGCCACCCGAATTGCCAGGGAGAGCGGCGCCACCTGGGGCGCGGTGCAGTATCAGTTCGGCGACGTGGACGGGTTCTGGGCAGCCGTGCTGCATGGCACCGCCGAGCGCCGTGATGCGACGTTTTCGGCGTGGGCCAGCGTCAAACCGGGCGCACCCCTGCGTGAGCGGGTTGGTGCGATCATCGACACCCTCTACCGCGGGCTGGCGTCGGAGGATTCCCGCGCAATCGAGAATCTGCGGGCGGCGCTGCCCCGTGACCATCACGAGCTGGAACGTCTCTATCCGCGTACCGCTGCTGAATTGTTCTCCTGGGGTAAGAGCTGGCAGGAAACCTGCCAAAGCGCCTTCGCTGGTCTCGGTGTCGACCCACAGCGAGTCCGCGAGGTGGCCGCTCTGATCCCCGGTGCGATGCGCGGGCTGGTCTCCGAGCGCCAGCTCGGCTCTTACGCCGACCTTGACGAAGCCCGGCGAGGCTTGACGAACGCGCTCGCGGCCTACCTGGAGAACTCCCGCCCATAGTCGGCTCGACCGTCGTGCCGGTTCGGCCGTCCACCGCACCGGCTCCGGGAGGCCGGCATTCGGGTGCCAGCCTCCAAAATCCCCCACGCGCCAACGAACTTCACGCTCGCCAGCAGTAATCACGAGACGGCGAGCTGCAGCCGCTCTCGGCGCCGGACCAGGATGCTGGGTAGCCAGTCCCCGACGTCGGCGGCCTCGATCCAGCTCGTGCGCTCGAGTAGCATGCCCAACACGATGCGAGCTTCCAGACGCGCCAGCGCGGCTCCCACACAAAAGTGCACCCCCTTGCCGAACGTCAGGTGAGCTTTTGCGATGCTGCGGTCGAGGCGGAAATCGTTGGGCGCATCGAAGTGATCCGGGTCGCGGTTGGCCGCTCCCCAGAGCAGTAGCAAATGAGAATCGGCGGGCACGTCAACCCCGGCTAAGGTGGTGTTGCGCAGCACATGTCGATAGTGTCCGCGAAACGGCGACTCGAAGCGCAACGCCTCTTCGATGAAAACACCAAGTAATTCGGGATTTTCACGAACCTGCTGTTGGATGTCGGGGCGATCGGTGAGAATCCCGGCCGCGCTGCCCAACAGCGAAGCGGTCGATTCGCCGGCCGCGCCAAAGAGCGTGAGCATGATCGACAGCGCCGGGATTTGCTCCAACTCGCCCGCCGCACAACGGGCGGCCACGTCACCGATCAGGCCGTGTTCAGCGTTGGCGCTGGCTTTGTCAAAATATTTCAAGACGTAGCTGGACAGTTCCATGGCTGCCATTCCGGCCGCTTGGAGCTGGTCAGCGGTGACGATCCCGTCGAGCAGCGTGGTGGCGGCGTATCCGAGCTGAATGAGTTTGTCGACGTCGTCATCGGCCAGGCCCAATAGCCTCGCAACCACCATCATGGGCAGCCGATTCGCCATGGCGCTCATCCACTCGATCTGCCCGTCGTGCAGATTCTCCTCCCACAACCGGTCGGCGGTGTCGGCCGCGAACTCTTCGATGATCCGGATCCGCTTCGCCGACAAGTGCGGCAACAAGATTTTGCGGTGCATCGCATGCGCCGGATCATCAGCGGTGGCCAAGGCGTGAGAGGGGTCCCCGGGCGGGCCCATGTGGAATGGGGTGACGGTGCCGTCATCGTGGTAGACCATCGTCGCGGTGAGATTCGACGAAAAATCCTCGACCCGTTCGACGGCCTCCCTCAATGCATTCCAACCGCACACGACGTAGAACGCCGAATTACCGATACGGTGCACGGCCGCCTCGGCACGCATGCGCTCATATAGCGGATACGGATTCTGTAACGCCTCGGCGCTGAAGAGCTGGGTCGAATCATCCACGACCGTCATGGGTTCAGGCTGAATGCCAACAGGGGGCTGGGTCAACGGGGCGCGGCAAAGTTGAGAAGCGGCTCCCCCGCGAGCCGAGTACACCCGAAATTGCCGATATGGCGCAACCTGGGCTTTATCGTGAGAAAAATGAACTGAAAATCCTCAAGGTGAGAGAACTATTTCACCGGACTGCGACCGAGGGAGCTCAGTGGGATGCCTCGCCATGACTGGCTGGTCGGACGGGATCGCCAAAGCGAAGCTGCTGATCGGATCTACGCCGCGGCCGCCGATTTGATTGCCCGCCGGGGATATGAGGCCTTCACCATCGAGACCTTGGCAGCGCAGGTGCACTGCTCGCCCGCGACGATCTACCGTCATGCCGGCGGCAAGGCTGCGATCCGCGACGCCGTCATCGCTATTCAAGCGGCGCGCATCGTCGACACGGCGCGCCAAGCCATCAAAGACCTCACCGGCCCGGACCGGGTAGTGACCGCCACCATTGTCGCCCTGCAGGGTCTGCAATCGGATCCGCTGGCCCACTTGATGCAGTCGATGCACGCGACTCCCATCAGCGAATGGATCACCAGCTCATCCGCCGTCACCGGGTTTGCCAGCGAAATGCTGGGCCTCGAGAACGACGATCCACTTGCCGCGCAATGGCTCATCCGGGTGTTCTTGGCTCTGTGGTGCTGGCCGCTCAAAGACCCCGCTGCGCAACGCATCATGCTGCAACGCTTCCTCGGGCCGCCCTACCGCGCCGACATCTGAACGACGGAGCCGGCACCATTTGTTAAACGGAACCGGTGTCTGCGTTCATACAATCGTGGGGTGGTTGTTCATTTTCAAATTTATTGCATCCGTGGCGGATTCGGCGATAAATTGTCGGTCATGACTAAGACCAGCACCGTGAAGATCATCATCGGCGGCGGCGGCGGCGGCCGCCGGGGTGGCGGCGGGGGTGGCGGCCGCCGTGGTGGCGGCGGGGGCGGCGGCCGGTAAGGCCGAAACCGCTCCTCCCTTACGATTCGCCCCTGAGCTACCACCTGGGGAGCTAGGGCGTGCTGGCGGCACGGCGCCCTAAATTCCGACGGTGCAGTCGATTTCGTTGCGCTTCGGCTCGGAGCTGTTCTCCTTGTCGTCGGCAGGCTCGTAGATGAAGCTGCGCGACGTCGCGCCGACGAGCAGGGTGATGGCAGTGGCGATTATGGCGTCGATAGTCGCCTTTCTTGACAGCACCGTTGTGAACTTGGCGCTGCCGGCTACCGAACGCGCCATCGGCGATCCTGATCACCGGGCGCGTTATCCAAGGATTGGGCGGCGCGTATTTGGTGCCCGGGTCGCTGGCGCTGATCGACTCCGCATTCGACCGCGCGAACCGACCCGCAGCCATCGGTTCACCAGCACACCGTTGACCGCACTGAATTTGTCATCCGTCGCGCCCGAGCACGGAGGAATCGCCTCAGCGATCCAAAACGCGGCGGGCCGCCTTTCTGCGCTGATCGCGACGGCCTGCGTGGGGCTGATCGCCGCCAGCACACTGACCGATGCCAGCTTCGGACGGGTGCTGCAAGTCGCCGCGGTGTTGTTCTTCATCGCCGCCGTCGTCGGCGCCTTCATCAACCCGACCGTTCCCGTTGAGCCGGTTTCCTGTGAAGTCGCCGCGCTATGCCACGACCGCCACGACGCCCGCCCCCAGCTCGCCCATGCGTCTGTCGACGGCGGCCGCCTCGCCGCTGAGGATCAGGGTTCCTGAAATCGGCGATGCCCACGCGAAGCCGTCGGCGGCTGGAAGACTACTGGCATGCAGGCGATTAGCAGCATCGTGCGTCAGGCTGTCCCCGAGGATGCGAACGCCTGCGTGGCGATTTACCGCCCCTATGTCGAAGACACCGCGATCAGTTGGGAAATCGCAGTACCGCCGGTGGACGAGATGGCTGCGCGTATCGCCGGGTTGCGCGCCACCCACGAATGGCTCGTCCTGGAACGCAAGGATCAACTCGTCGGCTTCGCCTACGGGCAGCCGCTGAAACGCCTGGGTACCTTCCAATGGTCAACCGAGACGGGCATCTATATGCGCGCGGACCATCATCGCACCGGCGGCGGCCGCGAACTCTACGCGCAACTACTGCGCCGACTCACCGAACGTGGTTATCGCCAAGCCTTCGCCGGCATTACCCAACCGAACGCGGCCAGCAACGGTTTTCATCGATCCTTCGGATTTCAGGATGTCGGCCTCTACCGGCACGCGGAATGGAAACACGGCAGCTGGCACGACATCGCATGGATGCAACTCGACCTGCTCGACGCTGCCGAGCGGCACCGACCGCCTGGGCCAATCGTCTGACCGGCGCTGATTGATAGGGTCCGGTCATGACAGTCCTGAGTGGACGCCTGGCGGATTTCGTGGCCTGATTACCTTTAGCCGCAGGCAGGCCCGGCTCGTCGACTAGACCCCATGGCCGTGTATCTGAACGAACTACGAGTCCCTTTGCACCACAGGCAGGTGCAGCTTGATGACTTCAGTCAGGTGACGCCCGACATCGTCCAGCGCAGCTGTCGACTGCGCTGCGACCGAGAGGATGACAGCACCTTCGATGGCGGCGACGGTCAAGGCCGCCAACGAGCGTGCGTTGTCACGATCGGCGCCGGATCTGGCCAGTCGATCGGCGAGGAGCGTCTGCCACTCACCGACGGCCGCGGAAGCCACCTGCGCGGCTGCCGGCGCTTCGGAACGACCGAGGATCGCTGCCACAATCGGGCAACCTGCTTGCATCTCCGTCGCACTCAGCTGCGCCTTCCATTCATCGATGAAAGTCTGGACCGCCTGCGCGGGATCGCCGCCGTCGTCGGCTGACTGGATCACCGCGGTCAAGGCTTCCCCGGCGAGGCGGGTGGCTTCAGCAACGAGTTCCGCCTTGCCGCCGGGAAAGTTCAGGTACACGGTTCTGCGGGCGACTCCGCTGTCCTCAAGTAGCGCGTTGAGGCCGGTCCCGGCGACACCCCGCCGTCGCACCAATCCCGTCACACTGGCGATGAGCGCATCCCGCGCGGACATCTTTTGCCACCTCCGCCTGTCCCCAAGCTTTCCTTGCCTCGGGGTTGTACTATACCAATCGGTCTACTAGCGTCGAGAGCTATGACGAGCGCCAACGGAGACAAGACGCTGCGAAAGTTTCGCAGAGAACGTGCGATCGGACGCCTGCTCAACCCTGCGGTGCAGGGGCTGAGCAGACTGGGGGTGCGCACCGCCATGGCGACCGAACTGGAGACCATCGGGCGCAAGACCGGCCAGGCACGCCGGGTTCCCGTGTCGGCTCAATTCGACAACGACGGTGCCTGGCTGATCAGCCAGCACGGCACCCGCTCGGGTTGGGGCAGAAATATCGCCGATAATCCGAATATCCGTGTGCGACAGGGGAATCAATGGCGCTCCGGAGTCGCGGCATTCAGGCCGGACGACGATGTGGTCGCACGCGGCCGCAAGTTCGGACGACTGGGAGCCAAGGTGGCAAAGGCGCTGGAAACGACTCCCGTGTCGGTTCGGATCGACTTCACGGACTAGTCGGTTCTCTTCGACCGGTGCTAACCGGGCGTTTGAGTGGCGCCGGCGGTATGGCCGTCGACTCGCGACGCACCAGTGAACTGACCGTGTTCGAACCTTCCGGACCCCACCTGTAGCGGCTCACGCTGGATGCTGCTTATCGAGGCGACGACAACCGACGGATCGAACAGGGTTTAGCCGAACTCCAGCAGTGCCAGGGTTCGACGCAGCGGGCTGAGGGCTCGTATCCGGTAGGCGCTCGACATCAAGCCGTTGAACAGCAGCCTGCGAGTGACCACACCCTCAAGACCTAATTAGCGCTCCCGACAACCAAGCTTAGATCCTGGGGGCGGGGACCCCGAGCCCTGGGGCTTCGCGGGTTTCAGCCGAGAGCAACGCCAACAACGTCTCGCGCAGCTCTCCGAATCGGTGTTCTCCCAAAGCATCGCGCCAACCCTTCTCCACGTCGAGCGCGGTGGAACGCATCACGCGCAGTGCGTGCCGGCCCCGGGGCGTCAGCTCGATGATCCGCGCACGGGCGTCGGAGGGGTGAGGCCCTCGAAGGACGTAGTCGTGACGTTCCAGCGCGACCACCGCCTGAGCCACCGCCTGTCGGCTGACCCTGAGCCGGTCAGCCAGATCTGATGCGTGCAACCCGCCGGCTGCCAGCGGCACCAGGGCAACCGCCTGCGCGGGCCGGATCCCGTCGAGCCCGGCGGCCGCGAAAGCCGCCCTCAATCGGGGCGCTCCGGACCTGGCCACCTGATTCACCAGTGCCGGCACCGTGGGCTCCCACTTGGCATCTCGAACAGTTCGCATGGCCTACGAGTGTGCCACTCCTATCACAATTGACAAGTTGCTTGTCAAATATCGGTACGGCTGTCACGATGGGGACATGCGGTCTCGATACTTTCGCGCACCTGTCGTGTGTCTCGTCGGAGCCTTGGTCGTGGCACTCGGCGGGTGCATCGGTGGCGGTCGCGCACTCGGAATACCGGGTGCGCAGTCGATCCCGGTCGGGCAGTCCACACAAACCATCGACGTCGGCGGGGTCAGCCGAAC
>NZ_DATMLH010000253.1:0-16746 GCF_035570115.1 Mycobacterium sp. | reverse complement strand
CGCCGGGATCACCCGGTCGACATTCGCGGTGTATTCATTGTCCGGAAACAGCGGCTCATCGACGAGATGCAACCGGCGATCCAGCACCGTGAACGCGACGCGGTCCGCAGTGGAGTTGTCGCGAATGGTGCGGATGATGTGGCGCAACAGCGTCGTCTTACCGGACTTGGTGTCGCCCAGCACCATCAGCAGCGGGTTCTCGGCGAAGTCGAGTTCGACTGCGGCCAGGTCTTCTTCGCGCTGCCCGATGACGATCCGGTCGGCGCCCCGATATGCCGCACCGATCGCGGCCGGTTCTAGGTTGGTCGGTAGCAACCGCACCGGCGGTGCCACGACGCCGGGGTGGCGGGCGTTGATCGCGCCACCTGGTCCAGTTCGGGCGCCGCGAAGAGGAAGTGCTCGGCGCCCATGGTCAGCCCGCGGCCCGGCTGGTCGGCGGGCACCGCCTCGGCCGGGCGGTGCAGCGCACCGACCACCCGGACGTTACTGTCGCGCGCGTCATGCAACTTCAGCTCCAGGCGCAGGCCAAGACCGTCTCGCATCGCCAGCGGCACTTCCAGCCAGCTGGGGGTAGTGGCGACGACGTGTATGCCATAGGCCAGGCCAATGTTGACGAGTTCGGTCACCTTGTTCAGCAACGGGTTTCGGGTGTTGAACAGGTCGGTGTTGTCCCGGCTGAAGGCATAGAGGTTGTCGATGACCAGGAACACCTGGCCCAGTCCGTCGTCCGGCCCGTGCTTGTCCCGGAACACCTCCCGCTGCTGGCGTGACCGCAGCAGCTGCTCCAGCTCCCCGAAGGTGCGGCGGATGCGCTCCGGCTCCAACGCCGAGGCCACGCTGCCGACGTGCGCCAGGTCCTCCAGCGCCCGCAGCTGCCCTCCGCCGTAGTCCAGGCAGTAGAAACTCACCTCGCTGGGCGAGTGCAGGCTTGCCGCCGACAAGATGAACGTTTGCAGCGCGGTCGATTTCCCTGACTTTGCCCCACCGTGGATCACCAGGTTGCCGGCCGACGAGCGGGCGTCGAACACCAGCGGGTCACGGCGCATCTCGAACGGCTTGTCGATTTCGCCCAGCGGCCAACGCCACTCGCCCCGCGGCAGCGCCGCGCGGGCCAGCACCATGTTCAGCGGGATCGGGTCGTCGAGTGGTGGCAGCCACAGCTCTGGCGCACGTGGGCCATAACGGGCGAGTTGGTCACCGATGGTCGCGATCAACTTACGTGGCGGGCCGACCGGTTCTTCGTGACCATTCGTCGTGATCACCGTGGTCTGGTCGGGCTCCACCCGGCTGGCAGTGAACAGCTTTGGTTCTGGAACAGAATGCACCACAAGAGTTTTCGCTCTCTGAGGCGGATCGTAGATGCCGTCGACGTAAGTGCTGCGGAATTTGATCGGCGCAGCACCGGGAGCGGGCACCAGGAAGCCCAAGCCCTTGTGCTCCTTGCCGGACTCGATGTGGTAGGCGTCCTCCACGCCGATGATCTGCCGCGACACGGCAGGGCTGGCCACCTTCAAGCCGATCCGGTAGGAGGTGTTCTTGTCGATGTCCTTGATCTTTCCGACATCCAACGTCTGCGACGCGAAAAGGATATGGATGCGGAACGAACGGCCTTTGCGTGCAACATAATCGAACAGCTCAGCGTACTCTGGGTGGTCGGCGAGCATCAGGGTGAACTCGTCGGCGACCACGAATAGGGTCGGGATCGGCGCCAGGTCATGTCCGGCGGCTATCGCGTTCTCGTATTCGGTCACCGAGTTGAACGCGCTGCCCTGCACGTGCCGTCCGGCCTCACGCAGCATCATTTCCCGACGTGCGACCTCACCGCGCAGCGTGTCGGCGAACCTATCGGCCAATGACTTTTTCTCGGCCATGTTCGAGATCACCGCGACGACCTGGGGGAAGTTGCGGAAAATATCGGCGCCGGCCTCGCCTTTGAAGTCGGCGTAGATCACGATCAACCGGTCAGCGGAGTGAGTCGTCAACAGCGACAACAGAATCGCCATCAGCGTTTGCGACTTGCCCGCGCCGTTCATGCCGATCATCAAGCCATGCGGACCCATCCCGCCCTCGGCTTCGTCCTTGAGGTCGAAGATCAGCGGCTCGCCGGTCGCGGTGACACCGATCGGAACCCGCAGCTCGTCGTCGCGGTGTCGTGGTGCCCACATCGTCGGCACGTCCAACCGGGACGCGTCCGGGATTCCCAGCAGCGTGGTAAATGCCGCGCCGCGGGTCCCGCTCGATTGCAAGCTGTGGGTCGGGTTGGAGTCCCACCGCGACAGTCGGCGTGCGAGGTGGCCGGCGTCGTCAGCGCCGAGCTGGTCGACGCTGTCGATGTAGGGCTGCCAGCCGCCGGTGTGCCAGCGGTCGATGGCGGTATCGGTAATCCGCAGGATCGGCCGTTCGGGATCTGAATATTGCTCCCGATGCGGTGCCTTCGCCGATCGATGCACGACCGTGATCCCGGCCCGGCCAACCGCCAGAGCCGCGCTATCCAGGTCGTATTCGGGATCGTCGATCACGATCACTAAGTGCCGCAACGCATCAGACGGCCCGCCGGTGAATACCGGGCGCTCGGTCAGCGCCGGGCCGAGCAGCGCGGCCAGCTCGTCGGGCTTGGTGGACAGGTAACGGGCCGGGCCGACGCCGTCGAGTTCGCCGGGAACGTCGACGTGCGGCAGCCACTTGAGCCACGACCAATCCGGCGCATCGAGATCCGGAGCAGCCACCGCGACGCCGAGAACCGTCGGGTCGTGCCAGGTCACCGCCTGAGCTATCCACGCCCGTATCGCGGCACGCACCTCGTCGCCGTCGCCGAGCACGGTGATCCGCGACACCTTGGTCAGGTCGATACCTGTCGGAACATCGCGGACGGTGCGCTGGGTGTCCAGCAAGCTGCGTAATGCGCTGTGCGACACCGGTTCCAGGTCAATCTCGTCGGCGGTATCGTTGACCCGCAATGCGGTGTCCAGTGTTGCCGAATACCGGCCGGCACGTACCACCAGAAAGTCGGCATCTTGGGGGTCACGTTCCCACTGGCGCCGCGAGCCGGGTATCGCGGCCAAATCTGTCGGATCAGGATGCGACCACTCGGCCGCCGCACGTTGATCGGCGGCCTGAGCCCGGATGTTGTCCCGAACCACCGACAGGTAGCGCAAATAGTCGGCCCGTTCGGCGTCGACTTCCTCGGTGCGGTTTTTGTTGTCGCTACCGCGGTAGAACGCGGTGGCGGCCAGCAGCAACACGAACGGGAAGAACAATGTTTGTGGGGAGATCAGCCGAATCCCGGTGGCTACCAAGGCGACGATCATGCCGACGATCAACAGCACGATCACCACCGGCAGGGCCCGTCGCAACATCGACGGCGGAATCACCCGGGGCAGTTCCGGAGGTGCTTCGATGTTGATGCTGCCCTTGCGGGTGGCCGGTGGTGGTAGCCGCCGGCGGGCCTCGAAGATCAGTCGGCTCATCGGTTCTCCCCCTGGGCTGCGGTACGGCCGGGTCGGGAATCTGGCGCCAGGCCGTCGTGGGCGAGCAGCGCGTCGGCACGTGACAATGTCGGCCCGGGCGCGAACAACGACAGCACCGACCACGGGATCGGAGTCGGCGGCGGGTTCAGGCCAAGGACCTCAACGGTTTTGGCGGGTCCATTGACACCACCCTGGTTGGCTTCATTGTCGATGCCGAAACGTACCCCGGTGTCGGAGATCCAGAACAGCGAGCCGGCGGCCGGCGAAGCCGCGTTTTGGCCGACGGTAGCCGTGAAATACCCGGTCCCG
Organism: Mycobacterium sp.; assembly: GCF_035570115.1. Taxonomy (GTDB): domain Bacteria; phylum Actinomycetota; class Actinomycetes; order Mycobacteriales; family Mycobacteriaceae; genus Mycobacterium. The sequence continues at coordinate 12,970 of NZ_DATMLH010000253.1, read as the reverse complement.
GGCGCCATCGCGACCCGGCTCGCGGTGCCGCCGGTTCCGGCGCCGACCAGGTCTTCGGTGTGCACCGCCTCCGACACCGGAAGCGCCGAACCCGTCAGCAACGTCAGCGAATTCGTGGTAGCGCCGGCCGGCTTGCTCCAGTGCGCGCAGGTGACCGGATCGCGAGCGGCGTCGACCAGGCTGATCCGCTGGTCGGGAAAGCGGGTGGTGTCCAGCATCCGGGACACCGGCAGCTTGGCGACCTGATCGGCGCTCAGCCGCGGCGGCTGATCCAGACCGTACGAGTTGGCGTTGCGCAGGACCGCGGCCAGCACCGGCGAGATCGCCTGAAGGCCGTCGGGCAGCACCGCGTAGTAGAGCATGCTGTTGGCTGAGGTGGCATCCAAGCCATGGGATTCGACCACGGCGCCGATCGGTGCGGGCACCGGCGGGCTGAACCCCGGTGGGCTTCCGGCGTTCGGGATGGCCGGCGCCGACAGCGGCGGAGACTCGGGGACCGCGTTGAACAAGCCGACGGCGATGGGCCGCGGCGCTGGTATGTCGCTACTCAGGCCCAGCGCGCCGGTAACCGCGTGGTCGGCCAGGTTGATCCGGCTGCGCCGACCGTCCCACAGCAGCCAGGTGCTGGTGGCGTCGCCGGCCAACACGGCGTGTCCTGCGCTCAACGCGGCGGCCCGGGTGCCGGTGCTGTCCGGGGTTCCGGCGATCACCGTGACCCCGGCGGCCGGGCCAGCGATGGAATCGCACACCGTCCAGTCGGCGTCCTTGCCGGTGTTTTGCACCATCCGCTCGGGCGCACCCGGGATACCGATCAGGTTGCCGCGCGGAATCTTGTCCAGCTCACTGCTTTTCACGGTCGTGGGGTTCACCGGCCGACCGACGATCAGCCGGGCCGACGTCAGATTCAGCACCGGGTGCAGTTGATCGCCGACCCGCACATACAACGCGGCGCTGGACCGGTCGGCCAGCACCTGGTTGTTGGCCGCCGACCCATTGGGTCGGATCAGCGAGAACACGAAGCAGCCCACCAGCGCGGTGATCACCATCAGCACGCCCATCAGCACCGCGCGGGTCTGGGTACGCAACGGGTCGACCAGCATCCGGGTGTCGTGCAACGCGACGCCGGATGCGATCCGGCGCATCACAAACCGCCAGCCACTCACCTGGTGGCGGGTGACAAAGCCGCGGCGGTAGACCACCTTGTCGGGATTGTCGTTAACCGGGGTGCGCGACGCGAACGAGCGTCGATCGTCGCCGGGCTCTTGGCTCGTCATGCCGGCACCTCCAAGCGGAGACCTTCCAGCAGCCCTGGCACCGTGTTGGCGACGTCTGCGGCGGTGATCGTTATGAGCTCCTCGTCAGTGAATTCGCCGGTTTGCGCGTGTGCACTGTGGTCCAACCTGAATTCGCGTTCCTCTTCGGACTTTTCGACGACGTTGCGGACGAACCGGCCGTTGCCCGCGATATCCAGACCGCGGCGTTCTACCCCAGCAGTATCGGGCTTCATGGTGTTGGCCAAGTGGGCGAACAATGCCTCCAGATCGTCGAGCGCGGGCTGTTCGAAGGCGCTGTCGCGTTTTTGTGCCATGAAGTTGGCGATCTCGATCAGCTCGGCGGGTTGGTACGACGGGAAGTCGATGGTGCGCGTGAACCGCGACCGCAGACCCTGGTTGGTGTCGAGGAACCGATCCAGGTCGGCGCGGTAGCCGGCGATGATGACCACCAGCCGATCGCGGTCGTTCTCCATCCGGGCCAGCAGCGTGTCGATGGCCACCAGCCCGAAGTCGTTCTTGGCGCCGGTGGCCACCAAGGCGTAGGCCTCGTCGAGGAACAGCACACCGTCCAGCGCGCTGTCGATGATCGCGTTGGTCTTGGCCTCCGTCTCCCCGATGTGCTGACCGATCAAATCGGCGCGGTGCACCTCTTTGATGTTTTCCTTCTTCAAGAGGCCAAGGCCGCAATAGATTTTCGCGACGACACGGGCGATGGTGGTCTTGCCGGTTCCCGGCGGCCCGGTGAAGACGAGGTGGTGGGTGCGCTGCGCCACCTCCAGCCCCCGCTCCTTGCGTACCAATTCCATTGCTACCGCGCTCTTGAGCCGCGCCACCTGGTCTTTGACCTTCTCCAGGCCGATGAACTCACCGAGCTGGCGTTCCGCCTCGGACAGCAACACGGCTTTGCGCTCCTGGGCTCCGGGGTCGACGAAATCGCCGGGCTTGGGCTCGGTGGCCGGGTCCCACGGGTCGATGCGCGCATCGATGCGATCCGCCGTGGTGGGCACGATCCCGAAGCTGGAATCCGTCAGTGCCTCTGCGACCTGGGCGTTCTCCGGATTGGCGGCGTAGAGGTCCTGCAGCACCTCTCGTGCGGTGTCCTCGTCGCCGTCGGCGCGCAGCGCCAGCGCCTTGGCCAGCGCGCCGTCCACCACGGCGACAGCGACCGGACCGTCGGGCTCCTCGAGATAAGACAACGCGGCAGCAAACATGCCCAGCCGCGCCAACGATATCCCCAGGGCGATCTTCACGGCATGCGCGAAGTGCTCGTCGAGACCGGGGTCGTTGACGATCGGCGACAGCAGCTTGACCACATCCGCCCAGCGCTCGGCCCGGTAGTGAATGGTGGCCGCGACCCAGCGCGCCTCCCGCGAGCTCGGCCGGCGTTGAGTGACGTCGATGACCAGTTTGTGCGCGTCGGCGAAGTGCCCCTCGGCTGCCAGTGCCGCGGCGTACGCGAGGTGAAAGTCGTCGGGTGCGGTCGCACGGAACCGTAAATACAGCCCGGTGTCGTAGTGGAACCCCAGGGCGCCCGGCGCGAGTTCCGCCTGGCGCTGCAACAGCCCGGCGGTCGCCGCCGCATCCGAAATCGCTTTCAGCACAGGCGTAGACGCGTCGCCGGCGGCGGCCAGCCCGACCCACGCGTCGCACTGTTCATGAGCGATACGGGTGAGCGCGGTGAAGCCGGACCGGGCGGCGGCCAGGTCGGCCGGTCGCTTTCGGTCGTAGACGGTCAGTCCAAGCGCCCGGCAACAGTTAGCGAATCGGCTCGTTAGGTCGTCATCCACCCGGGCCGTCGCCGGCCTTGTCGCAACCATGCCGGTGTCAGCGGTTTCCACGCCCCGTATCCCTTCAGACATAGTGTTGCCTAAGCTAACCTCGGCCCGAAGTTAGCATTGCATAAGCTAAGTGTCGAGACGCACGTATTGGGTCGATTCGTGGTCTCGGTTGCGGGGTCGCGGAACGCCGACCGCTGCACGTCAGTCCACAAAACAGCCTCCCCGCGATGGCCTCCGGATTGCTGGCGAGACGCAAGGCCCTCCCACGCCGTCGGCACAATCGAACCGCAGCTTAATGAAAATGGGTGTCATTAGCGGCTGACTCTACGGCATAGCTCCTTCATTTTTTGACGGCCCTGACTAATGTGCAGCGAGCGACCATCGGCCCGGCCTCGATGTCCGGTCCCGGAACCGGTCGGCCCACCTCGCGCAGGTAGTCGGCCAACGGTGTCGCCACCGCGGTCCAGCCGTGCTCGCCGAACCACTGGTCGGCCGGAGCATGCCGTTCGTTGTAGAGCAGCTGGAAGAACACCCGCTGGCCGGCGTCGGCCGCACGCTCTTCTGCAACGGCGGCCGCATAGTCGTCGGGCGCCATCGGTGTGCCATCCTCCACCGCGACGTGGCTGGCCGGGGTGGCCAGCGCGTCGATGCCGGTGAACAGTTGCTGCTCGGCATCGGCCGGGAGATAGATCAGCAGACCTTCGGCAATCCAGGCCGACGGCCTGGCGCTATCAAATCCGCTGTCCCGCAATGCCTGCGGCCAGTCCTCGCGTAGGTCGATGGCAACCTCGCGGCGCTCGGCGTTGGGTTTGGCGCCCTGTTCGGCGAGCACCTCACGCTTAAAGTCGAGGACCTGCGGACGGTCCAACTCGAAGATCGTCGTCTCGGTGGGCCAAGGCAGCCGGTAGGCGCGGGAGTCCAAACCCGCGGCCAGGATGACCACCTGTCGGACGCCGGCGTCGGCGGCACGCCGGAAGTAGTCGTCGAAATACCGGGTGCGGGCGCCTTGGAAGTTGACGAAATACTCGCCCCAATCAGGCGTTTTCAGTTGGTGTTCGGGAAGTTTGCCGTCCAGCACGTCGGCCGCGTTTCCTCCCACGGCGCGACAGAACACTTCTGCAAACGGGTCGACAGCCAACGGGTCGGGTTTTTGCGCCTCCAATGCTCGAGCGGTGGCCACGAATAACGCGGTCGCACCGACACTTGTGTTGATGTCCCAGTTGTCGTCGTCAGTACGCACGGCAACCGACCCTACGCCCGCCCAGCAGCACGCTTTGGCGCCTGCCATCGCCCGGTCCAGCCACGACGGCATTCAATACGACGTTGTGTCGTAGAACAAGACCCCGTCCGGGTAGGGGGTACTTGTTCGGCTACACCAACGGCCGGCCGGCCTTGATCCGTCGATCCAGATCCCACAGCAGCACGTTGAACGGGAACCGCCGGACGAAGCGCGGCAGCACGTTGTTCATTGTCCGGAGCACGGCGATCAACCGGTCAAAACGGCGCTGCTTGGTGGCATCCCACGAAAATCGCATCTCGTCGCGAAAGCGTTGCGGCAGAAAGCCGGTGGTGAGCAGCAGCGCGAGGCGTTCCGGCAACCGGCGCAGCGGCTCCGGCAGCGTCACGGCGCGCACTCGGCCCACGGCGATCGGATACAGGTAGTCGCGAACGCTGTCGTCGATGTGAACCTTCTCCAGTTGATCATGCCAGTAGCGGTCGAACGCGGCCCGGTCCGGCGGCCACATCTCCGGTGGCACCTGCAACGTGGTGCCGAGCACCATGCCGTCGCGGTAGTGGCGGTCGGCGTCCTGCTCGTCGAGCTCGCCGACGAACATGCGATAGAAGTCGACCCCGCCTTTGTACAGACACGCTGCCACCCACAGCTGCAGGTCCGGGTCGAACGCGTTGTACTCCACCGGGCTGTCGGGCATCGAGTACACCTGGGCATGCGCGCGGTTCACCGCGCGGCGAAACGCCGCCTTCTGCGCGTCGGTACCGGCCATCGACACCGCAAGATAGGTGAAAGTGGTGCGGGCCCGCTTGATCGGATGTAAGTCGACCCGGCCGCTCTCGACACGGCTCTCCATCACGCCGTAGCCGACACCCGGCCGGGCCAGCTGCATGATCACGTTGGCCGGGCCGAGCAGCAGCGCCATGCCCATCAGCCCTTCGTCGAGACGGACTTCTCGGCGCGTGCGGCGGCGCGTCAACCGGGCTATCGGCGGATCACTCATCGCGCGCTCGACATGGCTGATTGGCTCGCTGACCGTCATCGGACACCTACCCGCTAAATGTGAGAACGCTTGTTTCCTGATATTGCAGCGCGGGCCAGTCCGATGTCAAGATGGGATTCATGGCTGCAACCGCGACCACGGGCGCACGGCCCTACCGTGGCGTCGAGGCGGCCGACCGCTTGGCAACCCGACGGGCCAAGCTGCTGGGGGCCGGTCTCGATCTGCTGGGCGCCGACCCGCAGGACGCCGCGGAGCTGACTGTTCGCGGCATTTGTCGGCGGGCCGGCCTGGCCGCGCGCTACTTCTACGAAAGCTTCGCCGACAAGGACGAGTTCGTCGCAGCGGTCTTCGACTGGGTCATTGCCGACCTGGCCGCCACCACGCAGGCCGCGGTGGCCGCTGCACCGCCGGAGGAGCAGACCCGCGCCGGCATGGCCAACGTGGTCCGGACTATCGGCGGGGATCCACGCGTGGGCCGGCTGCTGTTCAGCGTGCAACTGGCCAACGCCGTGCTGGTGCGCAAGCGTGTCGAATCCAACACGCTGTTCGCGATGCTCTCTCGCCGCCACGCCGAAAACGCACTGCGGGTACCGGAGAACGACCGGATCAAGGCCGCCGCGCATTTCGTGGTCGGTGGGGTGGCACAGACGATCAGCGCCTGGCTGACCGGTGAAGTGCGACTCGATCCCGATCAGCTCATCGACCAGCTCGCCTCACTGCTCGACGAGCTTGCCGACCCGAGCCTTTACCGCGACTGAATCGGCTCGGTGAGCTAGTGGGCGGCCGGGATGCGGCGATCAGCCGCCGTCCTCGGCACGGCCTGCGTATCAGTCGACGTGAATTCCTTTATCCAGCAAGCAAACTCAAGCGTGATTCCGTCGGGATCCTGAAAGTAGAACGACCGCACATAGACGCCGGGATGCACCGTGGCCGAGGCCTGCGTCTCGCTTTCGTCGTGGTTGAGCACCGGTCCGACTCGTACGCCCTTGGCCTTGAGACGCTGACGATAGTCGTCGAACTTCTCCGCCGGAACATGAAACGCCAGATGGTTCATGGTGCTGACCGCGCTGGTGATCTCCCCGATGCCCGGGATCGCAGCCGGCGACGAGAGGCCCGGCACCCGATCGGGCGCGTCAACGAACCAGAAGAACGCCACGCAATCACCGTTGCCGGCGTCGAAGAAAAAGTGCTGTCCGGCGCCCCTGGGCAGGTCGAGCGATTTGATCAGCGGCATGCCCAGGACGTTGGTGTAGAAGTCCACCGTGCGGGCCATGTCCGAGCAGACAAGCGCGACATGGTTGATGCCGCCGAGCTCGAACTCGGAATTGGTGTTGTGCGGTTTGATCATCTCCCGGCCCCTCCCTCGGCATTGCGCATCGCTGGTTACGTGGCGGAGATCCGGATCTGAACCTAACATCAGATTCAGGTCTATTCCAGACGACTCGACGTTACCGCGATCGCGCCGATCCCACCGTCACGACGAAGGAGGCCCGCCGGTGTCCACCGTGTCCGACCAGCCGACCCGGCGTGCGCCGTTGCCGACCAACCGCGGCCGCCAAACGCAGGCCGCCATCGACGCCGCCGCCCGAACAGTCGTCGCCCGCAAAGGCATCCTGGCCACCACCATTGCCGATATCGCCGCGGAAGCGGGTCGGTCGACGGCGTCGTTCTACAACTACTACGACTCCAAAGAGGCGATGGTCCGCGAATGGGCGCTGCGCTTCCGCGACGATGCCAACCAGCGGGCGCTGACGGTTATCCGGCATGGCCTAACCAATCGCGAGCGAGCCCAGCAGGCCGCGGCGGTGCATTGGCACACCTATCGAAACCGGTTGGCGGAGATAGTCAGCGTGTCACAGCTGGCGATGATCAACGACGACTTCGCCCAGTACTGGACCGACATTTGCGCCATCCCGACCTCTTTCATCGCTGAAATGGTGCGGCGCGCCCAATCCGAGGGCTATTGCGCAGGTGATGACCCACAGCTGATCGCCCTGGCGATCGTGGCGATGTTTAACCAGTTCTGCTACCTGCAACTCGCCGGTCCCGGGTTGAGCCCGGCCAGCGCTCCCGATGATCAGGCCTGCATCGACACGTTGGCGAACATCTTCTACCGTGCCATCTATTACAAGGAGGTCCGCCCGAGGTGACTCGCACGACCGGCACGCCCGGGGTTATCCGCGAATTCATCGGACTGCCGTCGCCGACCGCTCGGCGCGCCGGTGCGGGCGGACACCCTTGCCAGGGGCTGTACCACCGGGGCGTCGGACGCAAGCCGAAGGTCGCGATGATCGCCACGCACTACCAGATCGACTTCTCTGAGCACTATCTCGCCGATTACATGGCGACCCGCGGCATCGGATTTCTGGGCTGGAACACCCGGTTCCGTGGTTTTGAGAGCAGCTTTCTGCTCGACCATGCGCTGGTCGACATCGGCATCGGTGTGCGCTGGCTGCGCGAAACTCAAGCAGTGGAAACGATTGTGCTGCTGGGTAATTCCGGAGGCGGATCATTGATGGCCGCCTACCAGGCCCAGGCGGTCGAACCCAACGTGACTCCTCTTCCGGGAATGCGGCCCGCGGCCGGGCTGACCGACCTACCTGCCGCCGACGGCTATGTGGCCAGTGCCGCGCATCCCGGACGGCCGGACGTGTTGACCGCCTGGATGGACGCCGCCATCGTCGACGAGAACGACCCGGTCGCCACCGACCCCGACCTCGATCTGTTCAACGAACGCAACGGGCCGCCGTACTCGTCGGAATTCCTTACCCGGTACCGGTCGGCACAGGTTGCGCGCAACAACGCGATCACTGACTGGGCCGAGAAAGAACTGAAACGTGTTCGGGCAGCGGGATTTTCGGATCGTCCATTCACCGTGATGCGGACATGGGCGGATCCCCGCATGGTGGATCCGGCACTGGAGCCGACGAAACGTCCACCGAATATGTGTTATGCCGGCGTCCCGGCCAAGGCTAACCGTTCCGCGCACGGGATCGCGGCCGCCTGCACGCTGCGCAACTGGATGGCGATGTGGAGTCTGCGGACCGCACAGACCCGGGCCGAGCCGCATTTGGCGCGAATCAGCTGCCCTGCCCTGGTAATCAACGCCGAGGCCGACACCGGGGTTTTTCCCAGCGATGCCCAACGCATCTACGACGCGCTGGCCAGCAGTGACAAATCGCTGTGTGCCATCAACACCGATCACTACTTCACGACACCGGGGGCGCGCAGCGAGCAGGCTGACACCATCGCCAAATGGATTGCAAAGCGGTGGCGCTAAGGGTCCTCGCGCATTTCGTTCCCGGTCCTAAGGTGCTGGAATTTCTCGCGCCGGAAGCCGATTGGCTTGACATCCGTTGGTGCGCCGACGACGACTCGGCCGATTCGCAAGCCAAGTTTTACCGGGAGCTACCCGAGGCCGATGTGATTTGGCATGTGCTGCGGCCGCTTTCCGGCGCCGATCTCCTACAAGCGACTCGGCTGCGGCTGATCCACAAGTTCGGCGCCGGGGTGAACACCATCGACGTCGACACCGCCACCAAGCGCGGTATCGCGGTCGCCAACATGCCCGGCGCCAACGCGCCGTCGGTGGCCGAAGGCGCAGTGCTGCTGATGTTGGCCACCCTGCGCCGACTGCCGGCGCTCGACCGGGCCACCCGGGAGGGCCGTGGCTGGCCATCCGACCCCCAGCTGGGCGAAACCGTGCGCGATATCGGCGCCTGCACGGTCGGACTGGTCGGCTACGGCAATATCGCCAAACACGTCGCGGGCATCGTCGCCACGATGGGCGCCACCGTGCTGCATACCAGCACCCGCAATGACGGATTGCCGGGCTGGCGACCACTGCCGGAACTGCTGGCCGGCAGCGACATCGTCTCGCTGCACCTGCCGTTGACGGATGACACCCGTGGCCTGCTGGGCCGCGACGCGTTGGCCGGCATGAAACCCGGTGCGGTGCTGATCAACACCTCACGCGGGCCGATTGTCGACGAAGGTGCCCTGGTCGACGCGCTGCGCGGCGGTTGGTTGGCCGCCGCCGGGCTGGATGTCTTCGACGTCGAACCGGTGCCGCCGGACAACCCGCTGCTGCGCTTGGACAACGTCGTGCTCACACCGCACGTCACCTGGTACACCGTCGACACCATGCGGCGGTATCTGGTCGAGGCCGTCGCGAACTGCCGTCGGTTGCGCGACGGGAAGCAGCTAGCCCATGTGGTCAACCAACCCACCGGTTATTAGATTGAGGGAACACGGCCCAACGGAAGGCGAACAATGCCGATCGCGATAACTTCTGAGCATCAAGACCTGGCCGATTCGGTCCGATCACTGGTCGCGCGGGTCGCACCGTCGGAGGTTTTGCACGCCGCGCTGGAAACACCGATCGACAACCCACCGCCGTACTGGCACGCCGCGGCCGAACAAGGCCTGCAGGGCGTGCACTTGGCCGAATCGGTTGGCGGCCAGGGTTTCGGCATCCTCGAGCTTGCCGTGGTGCTGGCCGAGTTCGGCTATGGGGCAGTCCCCGGCCCGTTCGTGCCGTCGGCGATCGCCAGCGCACTGATTTCAGCGCACGACCCGGAGGCCAAGGCGCTGGTGGACCTGGCTTCTGGCGCGGCGATCGCCGCTTACGCGCTGGATTCCGGGCTGACCGCCACGCGGCACGGCGACGTGCTGGTGATTCGCGGTGAAGTCCGGGCAGTGCCCGCAGCGGGCGAGGCGTCCGTGCTGGTGTTGCCGGTGGCGATCGACAGCGGCGAAGAGTGGGTGGTGCTGCGCGCCGATCAACTCGAAATCGTGCCGGTCCGCAGCGTCGACCCACTGCGGCCCATCGCGCATGTCCGGGCGAACGCCGTCGAGGTCGGTGACGACGCGGTGCTGAGCAACCTCAGCGTGGTCGCCGCGCACGCGCTGATGTCCACGCTGCTGTCGGCCGAGGCCATCGGCGTCGCGCGGTGGGCCACCGACACGGCGGCGCAATACGCGAAGATTCGTGAACAGTTCGGCAGGCCGATCGGTCAGTTCCAGGCGGTCAAGCACCGGTGCGCCGAGATGATCGCCGACACCGAACGGGCCACCGCAGCCGTGTGGGACGCTGCCCGCGCCGTCGACGAGGCCCGCGAAAATCATTGGGATATCGGGGATTCCGCGGTCGAGTTCGCAGCGGCGGTGGCGGCGACATTGGCGCCGGCGGCCGCGCAGCGCTGCACGCAGGATTGCATCCAGGTGCACGGCGGTATCGGATACACCTGGGAACACGACACGAACGTCTACTACCGTCGCGCGTTGATCCTGGCCGCCAGCTTCGGCCGTAAATCCGAGTACCCGCAGCGGGTGGTCGATACCGCGACCGGCACGGGGATGCGGGAGCTCAACATCGACCTGGATCCCGACACCGAGAAACTGCGGGCGGAGATACGTGCCGAGGTCGCCGGGCTCAAGGCGATACCCCGCGGAGAACGCGCAACCGCCATCGCCGAGGGTGGGTGGGTACTGCCGTATCTGCCCGAGCCCTGGGGGCGGGCGGCCAATCCCGTCGAGCAGATCATCATCGCCCAGGAGTTCACCACCGGACGGGTAAGGCGGCCGACCATCGGCATCGCGGCGTGGATCGTGCCGTCGATCGTGGCCTTCGGTACCGACGAGCAGAAACAACGCTTCCTGCCGCCGACGTTCCGCGGCGAAATGATCTGGTGCCAGCTGTTCTCCGAGCCAGGTGCCGGATCCGACCTGGCCGGGCTCAGCACCAAAGCGACCAAGGTTGACGGCGGCTGGCGCATCAGCGGACAGAAGATCTGGACTACGGCGGCCCAGTTTTCCCAGTGGGGGGCGCTGCTGGCCAGGACGGACCCGAGCGCTCCAAAACATCAAGGCATCACCTACTTCCTGCTGGACATGAGCAGCGACGGCGTGGACGTGAAGCCGCTGCGCGAGCTCACCGGCGGCGCGATGTTCAACACTGTGTTCATCGATGACGTGTTCGTGCCGGACGAGCTGGTGCTCGGCGAGGTCAACCGGGGTTGGGAGGTCAGCCGCAACACGCTAACCGCCGAGCGGGTGTCGATCGGCAGCAGCGAGGCGCCGTTCTTGGCCAACCTCGACCAGTTCGTCGAGTTCATCCGAGACGGGCACTTCGACCAGATCGCGCAAAACCGTGCCGGGCAGCTGATCGCCGAGGGCCACGCCGCCAAGGTGCTCAACATGCGCTCGACCCTGTTGACGTTGGCCGGCGGAGACGCGATGCCGTCGGCGGCGATCTCCAAGCTGTTGTCGATGCGCACCGGGCAGGGCTATGCGGAGTTCGGGGTGTCCTCGTTCGGCACCGACGCCGCGATCGGCGACCCCGAAACGCCGGCGGGCAAGTGGGACGAGTACTTGCTGGCCAGCCGCGCCACCACCATCTACGGCGGCACCTCGGAGGTACAGCTCAACATCATCGCCGAGCGGTTGCTCGGGCTGCCGCGCGACCCGTAGTCCTGCATACAAAAATCCGCGCCGACCTGACGGGTGTCAGATCGGCGCGGATTTAGGTCCCTGGCCGGGCGGCTAGCCTCTGCCTATCGAGGTCGGTGAGGCTAGCCGCCACCGCCCCCAGGGAAGTGGCCTCACCACCAGCCGCGGTGGTGGTGGCCGAAGCCGCGGTCGAAGCCGCGGTGGCCGAAGCCACGGTCGAAGCCGCGGTGGCCGAAACCGCCGTGGCCGTAGCCGCCGCGGAGGGGCGGGCCGACGTGGTGCAGGCCGACCACCTGGGGCATAGGTGCCGCCGGGGCAGCGTTGGCCGCGGGGGTGGCACCGAACAACATCGCGCCGGCCACCGCGCTTGCGCCCACAGCGCTGGCTGCCAGGCGACGGACCGAAGTAAGTGAGATCGACATTTTGGTTGCTCCTTGGTCATCTGGGGGGAGTGACACGAAGAACGTTAAATCCCCATCCTTAGCAAACGCTGAATTGCCGCATTAATAATGCTAATAATGCATCCAACGACTGGCGTCAGCTATTACTCAGTTCGAACGAGTTATATTGCTCAGATTATTGTATACCTTACTGGCTTCATGGCATCCTGAGATACGCCAGTACTGCCTTCAGTGGGTACTGATATAGATATCTTCGCAGCTTACAACGCATATACTGATCCACTGATGTCCGTACTTCCGCGTGTCCGTGCTTAATGATAATTGTCAGTACAGTGCATTTGACGACGTCGTGCGAACGCGCAAATAGTGTCGTTAGACAGCGAACTACGTAATTGGCGCCTCATCTCGCTGTAGCTGATACGGCATTCCGCGCTTAGCAATCATAATCTCGGCCGATAACTTAACCTCGACGTGTTCTTCCTTGATTCGAGCAGCCGCAAGGGGCGGGCCGCCAACCCTGACCACGGCATCCGTGGCGCGGACACGCCGCAGACGGCCGCACCGCTGCATGACTCCGCTTCGACGGACATACTTATGTCCTGATCTACTGAAATCTCACGCCGACAGAAGGTCTCCCAGCCGCATGGACCACAACAGCTCGCCATCGTTCCGAGCCACGCCACCCCGGCGCCCGGACGCCGCGGCGCCGACCGAACGCCTCACCAACCTGCGACAGAAGCTCGACCAACCGTCGCGCGAACAAGCTTCGCGTGGTCAACGAACGCGCCGGACCGTCGACCTCTCCCCCGCCACCCACCGGGCCCTCGACATCT
>NZ_DATMLH010000252.1:0-34142 GCF_035570115.1 Mycobacterium sp. | reverse complement strand
GCTCGACCAACCGTCGCGCGAACAAGCTTCGCGTGGTCAACGAACGCGCCGGACCGTCGACCTCTCCCCCGCCACCCACCGGGCCCTCGACATCTGGCAGCGAGACGCCGCGGACCGGCTCGGACTCGCCCGCGTCACCGGTCAAGAGGTCATTTGCGCGCTCATCGAGCAGCTGTTATCCGACCCGAAACTTTCCGCCGAGGTGACCCGGACTATCCGGGAGCGGCGCTGACGGCTGGCCAGTGCTAGCTTCGCCGTCATGGCAGAAACGCAGCGTCCCGATCGCCGCGAGCAGGGAGCAATCGGCGAGCGCACCCTGCTGGAGTCATTCCTCGACGACTATCGAGATATCGTGGTGCGCAAGGTTTCCGGTCTCTCCGACAGCGATGCGCGCCGCGGGCTCGTCGCGTCGCCGACCACCGTGGGCGGGCTGGTGAAGCACCTGCGTTGGGCGGAATACGGGTGGTTCGAGCAGCTTTTGCAGGAACGAAGCGACGACAACCGTCGGCCCCACGAGCGCTCCTGGGAGTTCGAGCTCCTGCCGGACGAATCCCTGCCGACGCTGATCGCCGAGTATCAGGCCCAGTGCGAGGAATCCCGGCGCATCGCCGCACGGTATCCGCTCGATCACGTGGTACCGCATCGTCGCTTCGGGAAGGTATCGCTGCGCTGGATCTACGTGCACATGATCGAGGAGACCGCCCGCCACACCGGACAACTCGACATCCTGCGCGAGCAACTCGACGGCGCGACCGGGTTCGACGGCTGAGCCAGTGGCTATTCGACCTCGCGGTCACGCAACTCGCGTTTGAGGATCTTGCCGGTCGGGTTGCGCGGCAACTCGTCGAGGAAGATGACCTCGCGCGGCACCTTATAGCGGGCCAGGTGGTCGCGGACGTAGTGCTTGACGGTGTCCTCGTCGAGGCTGGCGTCCTGTTTTTTCACCACGAAGGCGCGCAGCCGGTGGCCCCACTCCTTGTCCTCGACGCCGATCGCGGTGGCCTCCACCACGTCCGGATGCCCAGTGATCAGGTCCTCGACTTCGGCGGGGAAGACATTCTCACCGCCGGAGACGATCATCTCGTCGTCACGGCCACTGATATAGAGCAGGCCGTCGTCGTCGAAATATCCGACGTCGCCCGACGACAGCAGCCCGTCGATGATCTGTTTCCTGCCGCCCCCGGTGTAGCCCTCAAACGGGAACGTCGTGCCGACGAAGATCCGCCCAACCTCGCCCTTCGGCAGCTGCTTGCCGTTCTCGTCGAAGATCTTGACCTTCACCCCCTTCACGACCGGCCCCACGGTCGAGGAGTTGCGTTGCAGGTGCTTGGGTTCGGCGATGGTGGCGAATGCGATCTCGGTCGAACCGTACATGTTGTAGACCACCGGGCCGATGTCCTCGAGCGCCCGTTCGGCCAGGTCGGCTCCGAGCGCCGAGCCGGAGACGAAGACGATCCGCAGGCTGGATAGATCGGGCTTGTTCTCCAGCTGCTCCACCGCGGCGAGGATGCGCGACAGCATGACCGGGACGACGACAAGCGCGGTGGCCTTGTGCGTTTCGATGTCTTGCAGCACCAGCGTCGGCTTGAAGCGACGCCGCAGCACCAAGGTGGAGCCGAGGAACATCGCGATGGTGGCGTGCAGATAGCCGAGCGCGTGGAACATCGGCGACGGCAGCGAAGTCACCTCGCCGGCCTTGAACGGAACATGCGAGAGAATGCCCCCGATCGGGGCCAGCGTCGGCGGGGTACTGCGGTTCGCGCCTTTCGGCGTGCCGGTGGTGCCGCTGGTCAGGATGATGATCGACGCGTGCTTGGTGGCCTTGGGTACCGGCGATTTGCTGTTCTGGGCGACCAGGTCGGCCAACGTCTCGTCGGTGCTGCCCGACGGCTCGTCGCTGTCGGGGTTGGTGCCGAGGGCCCGCAGCTTGCCCAATGGCGGATCGGCCTGGCTGACCGCCTGGGTGTATTCGTCGTCGTGAATGATCAGCTTGGCGCCCTCGCGTTCGGCGACCTCCTTGATCTGTGGACCGGAGAATTCGCTGTTGAGCAGGATGATGCGGGCACCGACCCGCGCGCAGCCGAAATTGGCGATGGAGAACCAGCGATGGTTGCGCGCCAGGATGGCCACCCCGTCGCCGCCGCGGACACCCTTGGCCAGCAGCCCGTGAGCCACGGCATTGGTGGCCTCGTCGAGTTCCTTGTATGTCAGGGCGCCGTCGTCGTCGATGATCGCCGTGCGGTTGGGTGTGCGCCGCGCGTTAAACGCAGGCAGCATGCCGATCTCGCCCCATTTCCGAATGTCGGCCGCCAGCGCTGCGTAGTTCAGCGGCGGCTCCAACCGGAACGCGCCGGATTCGATGATCTTGCGCAGGTAGTGCAGTTCGGCCACCCCACGCTCGGCGTACTGCTGAAGCTTGGCTGCTGCCTGCCCAGGCAGATCGATGAGATTCGGCATGACTTCCACCCTATGTGACCCACGTCGCACCCAGGGGAGGAAAGTTGTCCGCAATTACCATCAACCCATGGGGCCGGTGTTATTGGACGTGGGCGGACGCCAGGTCGACGTCACCCACCCGGACAAGGTCATCTTTCCCGGTCACGACCAGCAAGCAGGCCACACCAAGATGGACCTGATCCGCTACTACCTGGCCGTCGCCGACGGCGCCCTGCGTGGCGTGGCTGGACGCCCCATGATCCTGAAGCGCTTCGTCAAGGGCATCGATCAGGAGGCCATTTTCCAGAAGCGGGCGCCCGCGAAACGGCCCGACTGGGTGGATGTCGCCGAGCTGCGCTACGCATCCGGAACCTCGGCCAAGGAGGCCGTGATCCATGACGCTGCCGGGCTGGTCTGGGCGATCAACCTGGGCTGCGTTGACCTCAACCCGCATCCGGTGCTCGCCGATGATCTCGACCACCCGGACGAGTTGCGCGTCGACTTGGACCCCATGCCCGGGGTGCACTGGCGGCAGATCGTGGACGTCGCACTGGTGGCCCGCGAGGTGCTGGAGGATTACGGGCTGACGGCGTGGCCCAAGACGTCCGGCTCGCGTGGCTTCCATATTTATGCGCGCATCGTGCCCGGCTGGTCGTTTCGCCAGGTGCGCTTGGCTGCCCAAACCGTGGCGAGGGAAGTGGAGCGACGCGCCCCCGAGTTGGCGACCAGTCGCTGGTGGAAGGAGGAACGCGAGGGCGTCTTCGTCGACTTCAACCAGAACGCCAAGGACCGCACGGTCGCATCGGCCTATTCGGTGCGGGCCACACCGGACGCGCGGGTGTCGACGCCGCTGCGTTGGGATGAGGTCGCCGGCTGCGACCCGGCCGCGTTCACTGTGGCGACGGTGCCGGAGCGATTCGCCGACATCGGGGACCCGTGGGAAGGAATGGACGACGCCGCCGCGGGCCTGGATGGGCTGCTCGCGCTGGCCGAGGAACTCGGCCCGGCCGAGAAGGCGCCGAAAGGTACACGCCGCGGCGAGGGCACGCGCCGTCGCCAGTCGGTGATGCCGCTCATCGAGATCGCCCGGACCAAGACCAAGGACGAGGCGATGGCCGCCCTGAACACCTGGCGGCAGCGCTACCCTGCGGTGGCGGATCGCCTGCAGCCGGCCGACGTGCTGGTCGACGGGATGCGCGGCCCGAGCTCGATCTGGTACCGGATTCGGATCAACCTGCAACATGTGCCCGACGACCAGCGCCCGCCGCAAGAGGAGCTGATCGCCGACTACAGCCCATGGCCGACCCGTTGGGAAACGTCCGAAAAGTCACGCCGACTCTGAATGCCGCCGTGCGAACCAGGTGACCAGCCGGCCGAGGATGATCAGCAGCAGTAGGAACACGATCAGCAAGAAGGCCGCGTCGTAGGACAGGTCCAGAGCCGTTTTCGACGGCAGGTTGTAGAACGTCCAGATCGGATACGTCAGGTAACCGACGGGCGAGTGCGTAAGTGTTGCAGCAGGGAGGGAATCCGACCAGCCCGCCGTGTACAGCATGGGCGCCGTCTCGCCGATCGCCAGCGCGAGCGCCACCAGCATCCCGGTCACGATTCCGGGTAGTGCCGTCTTCAGGACGATCCTGCGCAGCGTCCAACCGACCGGCAACCCCAGCGCCTCTGCCCCTTCCCGATACGACGTCGGCACCTGAGCCAGTGCCGACTCGGTGGCCTTGGTGATGTACGGAATGCTCATCACCGACAGCACCAGCACCCCGGCCGCCAGCGAGAACCCCCAGTCGAAGTCGACCACCAGCGCCAGATACCCGACGTAGCCGAGCACGATGCCCGGGATCCCCGACAGCACCTCGTAGGCGCCTCGCAAGATTGATCGCATTCTGCCAGTGCCGAATTCGGAAAGATAGATCCCGGCCAACACGCTGACGGTGCCGCTCACCAACGTCACCCCGAGGCCCAGCACGGCGGTCCCGACGATGGCGTTGCGCAGCCCGCCGCCGTTACCGCGGCTGTCCTCCACCAGAACGCTGAAATGAAACACCGGCAACGCACGGCTGACCACTCCGATCAGCATCCACAGCGTCGGGGCGATCACCAGCGCCAGGCAACAGAACGACATCGTCCAGAATAATGCGTTGACGATTTTGCGCCGAGCGGTTACCGACCTCATTTCAGACACCTCGACCGACGGGCAGCGCAGTGCCCGACGCCCGTCGTACCAGTGCCCGAGCGGCCACATTCGTCAACAAGGTGATCACCATCAGCACCAGGGAAGCCTCGGCGAGCGTCTTCACTGCGAAGTTAGTGGAATCGGTCAACGCTGAATCCAGTTGCGACACAACGGTGGCAGCGATTGTGGTCATGGTCGAGTAGATGTTGTTGGGCATCGCCCCCAACTCGGCACCGGAGACCATCGCGACGGCCATGGTCTCCCCCAGCGCACGTCCAAGCCCCAGCACCACTGCCCCGATGATGCCGCCGGACACCCACGGCAGGGTGACCCTGCGCGCACACTCCCAATCGGACATCCCGAGCGCGGTCGCGCCTTCACGGGGCAGCGATGGAACTCCCCGGATCAGGTCGCGGCAGGTGCTGGCGATGATGGGGATGATCATCACCGCCAGCACCAGACCAGACACCAACATGCCCTCTCCGTTGCCGGGGTTGCCGCGAAAGTAGTCGAGGACCGGCACGTCGGGAGCGTTGCGGGCGATCACCGGAGCGACGTGGCGAGCAATCAACGGCCCGAAAGTCATTGCCCCCCAGAGACCGACGACCACACTGGGAATGCCGGCGAGCAATTCGAGTACCGTGCCGACGATTGAGACGAGATGTCTAGGCAATCGTTCGACGATTGCGAACG
Organism: Mycobacterium sp.; assembly: GCF_035570115.1. Classification (GTDB taxonomy): domain Bacteria; phylum Actinomycetota; class Actinomycetes; order Mycobacteriales; family Mycobacteriaceae; genus Mycobacterium. The sequence continues at coordinate 28,831 of NZ_DATMLH010000252.1, read as the reverse complement.
CCGCTCCGACGGAGATCGGGACCGCGACGACCAGGGCGATCGCGGAGCTCGCCAGGGTGCCGACGATCAGCGGCAAGGCGCCGTAGCTAGCGCCGATCGGATGTGCGACACCGTGGGTGACGACAGTGTCGCCGTAGGTATTGCCCGGGTTCCACCCCGTGCCGGTGAAGAAATGCAGTCCGTTGAGTTTGATCGCTCCGGTCCCCTCAATGCTCAACGTCGCCAGCACGAACAACAGCGCGAGCAGTGCGATCGTCGCAGCCAGCCCACCGGCCCACCGGATCGCGAGACCTCCGCGAATGATGGCGCGAAACCGAATCCGCATGCGCGACAGGACGGTCACGCGGCCCCGCGCAAGCTGGCGCACCGCAATGGTCACCGGAGCTACTTAGCCGGTGATCTTGGCGATCTGAGCGTTAGACAACTTCGCGACCGAGGCAGGCAGCGGCTGGAAGTGGAACTTACTCAGAAACGATGGGCTGCTACCGTCCGTCACCGACCAGTGCAGGAACGCTTGAATCGTTTGTGCCACAGCGGGATCCTTCTGGTTGCCGTATACGATCGCGTACTCGTAATTGACAATCGGGTAGCCGTCGGCGGCCGGCCCGTTGATCAGGGAGATCACCTGGTCGGCCGGGGTCTGCGAAGCAAAGCCGGCGGCCTCCGCCTGAACGTTATGGGCGTCCGGCAGCAGATAATCGCCTGAGGCATTGGCTAATTGGGCCTCGCCCAGCCCTTTCTGACTAGCTTGGTCGAGATAGCTGGTACCGATGTAAGCGACGCAGCCTACGGTTTGAGCGCAGCCGGTCACCATCCCGCCGGCACCGTTCTCACCCAAAGCGCCTGGCACCGCGGGGAAATCGACGGTTGTGTTGTAGCTAGGTCCCTGGCCCCAGCCGTCGGGGTCCTGCTTCGACAGATACTGGGTGAACACGAACGTATCGCCTGACCCGTCGGAGCGGTGTAGCGGCACCACCGGAATAGACGGCAGGTTCACCCCCGGGTTGAGTGCGGCGATCTGCGGGTCATTCCAGGTTTTGATCTTCCCTTCGTACATCGCCGCGAGCACTTTGCCATTCAGCTTAAGATGCTCGGTGGCACCGGGCAGGTTGTAGTTGACCTGTTCTGCGGAAACGGCCAACGCGATGTTCATCAGTCCCTTGTGCGCGGACATGTCGCCGTCCGACAGGTAGGCGCCGGAGGCGCCGATGTTGACTGTCCCGGCGGCGGCCTGCGAGATCCCGGCGCCCGATCCGGTGCTTCCGGTGGTGATCGTGACGTTTGGGTATTCGGCGTTATAGGCCGGAGCCCACAGATTCATCAGCGGGTACAGCTCGGTGGCACCGGTCTCCGACAACGCCACCTTCGACGCCGCGGGGGAACTGGCCGGGTTACCGGATCCGGCCCCGGGGCTGGACGAACCACCTGTCGAGTTCGAACCGCAGGCCGCTGCGACCAGCATCACCGGTACAGCGACCAGAAGCGCACGCGAACGAATTTTCATGGACCCTCACCTTTCTTGTCCCCCGTCTGCGCCCCCATTTGGGTGTGTGCCACCCAGCCTGCGGTCACCGAAAAGTCCAGAGACGTAACGGATCGTCTCCGGATGCTTCGGCGATAAGAACAACTGCTCGGTGGGACCTTCCTCGATCAGCCTGCCGTCGAAGAAGAAGGCAGTGCGGTCACCGATCCGTGCGGCCTGGGCGAGATCGTGGGTAACCATGATCACGGTGAGCCGGTCGGCCAGTGATCGAATCAGCTCTTCGATTTTCGCCGTGCTGGTGGGGTCCAGTGCGGATGTCGGCTCGTCGAGCAGCAGCACCTCCGGCTTCACCGCAAGCGCACGGGCCAGACACAACAGCTGCTGCTGACCACCGGACAGCCGGAACGGTGAATCGCCAAGCCGATCCTTGACCGCATCCCACAGGCCGACTTCGGATAGCCGAGCCTGCGCAATGCTCTTGAAGTCCTTGCGCGGCGACAGCTTATGCGCACGCACACCGGCGACCACGTTGTCGATGATCGACATCGGGAACGGATTGGGACGCTGGAACAGCATGCCGACCATGCGACGAAACTCCATGAGATCCTGATTTTTGAATATGCTCCGCCCACCCAGCAGTACATCGCCGCTGTACCGATAGCCAGATACCCTGTCGTTCAGACGATTCAGCGCGCGCAGGAACGTAGTCTTACCGGAGCCGGTCGGTCCGAGCAAGGACGTTACCCTCCGCGCGGGAAGGTCCAGGCTCACCTTGTCGAGCACAGTATTGGTGCCGAAACCGAGGCTGAGATCCACCGCACGCATGGCGAATGCTGCGACATCGGCATGAGCGCCGGCCTTGCCGTTGAGCTGTTCAGGGCTGATCAACACCCCACAAAGCTACGACGCTATGTGGCATAAAGGATCTCGCGCGGCCATCCTCTGACCATCTGCACAGCTGCCACAAATACCGCGCCCATCTCCACGGATGCTGCTCATCCTGTACTCAGCTTCCGCTCATCCTCAGCTGCTGTTGACCGTTTGCTCACTTACTAATTTCCTGCAGAGGCGCCGCTAATCCTGCACCCATGTTCTGGGGTTTCTATAGCCACAGGTTCGCGTGTTGTCGGGTGCGGCGGGACGTGTTCCAAGGGGGCTCCCCGGTGGCGGATTGAGGGTGTCTGCCTCCCTGAGGATTCGGAGGAGTTCCGGTGAAGTTCAATCGATCCGGCGCTGTGCTAAGTCTGTTGGTCGCCAGCGCACTGGTGTTAGCGGGATGCGGTAGCACGACCAGTGCATCGTCATCTGGATCTAGCCCGGCCGCAGTGCAGTGCGGTGGCAAAAAGCAGCTCAAGGGCAGCGGTGCGACCGCACAAGAGAACGCGATCGAACAATTCGTGTTCGCCTATGTTCATGCATGCCCCGGCTACACGCTGGACTACAACGCGAACGGCTCTGGTGCCGGCGTGACCGATTTCGTCAACAACGTGAGCGACCTGGCGGGTTCCGGTGATCCGCTGAATCCATCCAAGGGCCAGGTCGATCGCGCGGCACAGCGGTGCGGCTCGCCGGCATGGGACTTGCCGACGGTATTCGAACCCATCGCAATCACCTACAACATCAACGGGGTGAACTCGCTGAAACTTGACGCCCCAACGCTCGCAAAAATTTTCAACGGAAGCATCACCACTTGGAATGACCCTGCGATCACGGCGCTCAATCCGGGCGCCAGCTTGCCATCGGAGCCCATTCACGTCTTTTTCCGTAGCGATCAATCCGGCGACACGTCGAATTTCGAGCAGTACCTTGTTGCCGCGGCAGGCGACGCCTGGGGTAAGGGCGCCGGCCAAACATTCCTCGGCGGTGTCGGCGACGGCGGCATCGGGGATAACGGCACCTCCGCGGAAGTTCAGAACACCGAGGGATCGATCACGTACAACGAGTGGTCGTTCGGGGTGGGTAGGCAATTGAGCATGGTCCAGATCATCACGTCAGCCGGTCGGGATCCGGTGGAGATCACCACCGACTCGGTGAGCAAGACCATCGCTGGGGCCACGTTCAACGGGCAGGGCAACGACCTGGTGGTCGACACCTCGTCGTTCTACAAGCCGACGCAACCTGGTGCGTACCCGATCGTGGAGCCGACCTATGAGATCGTCTGCTCGAAATATCCCGATTCCACGACCGGTGCGGCGGTAAAAGCGTTCATGCAGGCCGCAATTGGGCCGGGCCAAATCGGTTTAGACCAGTACGGATCGATACCGCTACCGAGCGCGCTCCAATCGAAAATCGCGGCAGCTGTGAACGCAATCTCTTGAACAGCGGGGGCTTCGGGCTCGTCATCAGACGGCTATCGGCGGACTTTTGAAAGGAGTGTGGACGGTGAACAGTACCGTTTCCCGGGTTGGTTCACGGTTTGGGCCGTATCAGTTGAGGCGGCTACTGGGCCGCGGCGGCATGGGCGAGGTCTATGAGGCCGAGGACACCCGGAAGCACCGGGTGGTCGCGCTGAAGCTGATCTCGCAGGAGTTCTCAACCGACGCGACGTTCCGCGCACGCATGCAACGCGAGGCGGACACCGCGGGGCGGTTGACCGAAGCCCACATCGTGCCCATCCACGACTATGGCGACATCGACGGTCAATTCTTCGTGGAGATGCGCATGATCGACGGCGTCTCGCTGCGCACGCTGTTGACTCACTACGGTCCACTGACGCCAGCACGAACCGTTGCTATCGTGCGCCAGGTCGCTGCGGCACTGGATGATGCGCACGCCAACGGCGTTACTCACCGCGACGTCAAGCCGGAAAACATCCTCGTCACCAATGACGACTTCGCTTACTTGGTGGATTTCGGCATCGCCCGCGCCGCTAGGGATCCCGGGCTGACGGAACGCGGAATAACGCTGGGAACCTACAACTACATGGCGCCCGAGCGATTCACCGGCGACGAGGTCACCTACCGCTCCGACATTTACGCGCTCGCCTGTGTGCTGGGCGAGTGTTTGATCGGGGCACCGCCCTACCGCTCCGACAGCGTCGAACGACTGATCGCCGCCCACCTGCTCGAGCCGGCGCCGCGTCCCAGCCAGTTGCGGCCCGGGCGGGTTCCGGCGGCCCTCGACCCGGTCATCGCCCGAGGCATGGCCAAAGACCCTGCCGAGCGGTACTTCACTGCCGGCGATATGGCCGTGGCCGCGCACGACGCGTTGACAGCAACCGAGCAGCACCAAGAAATCACGATTCTGCGGCAAGGCGATAATGCGACCCTGATGGCCAACGCCGTCATTCCTGACTCGAGCCCGCCGTGGACCAACTACACCGGTTCCGGCACCGACCAGACCATGGCCAGGCCCGCACCCTGGGGCGAGCGCGGTGCTCCTCGGCCGGACTTCACCCGCAGCGCACCCCCGCCCAGCCGAAATCGCAAGCGGTGGGCCCTCATCGGCGCCGTCGCGCTCCTGGTTGTCGCGGCTGTCGGTATCACTGGGTACCTGGGTGCGCGCCCGTCGGCGGCATCGAAGCAACAAGCTTCCGGACAAACCGAGCTGCCATTCACCGGTATCGACTTCCGGCTGTCCCCAGGTGGGGTGGCGTTGGACAAATCCGGCGATGTGTTCGTCACCAGTGAGGGCATGTACGGGCGGGTGGTTGAGTCGACGCCAGGATCGAGCGCCCCGACGGTGCTGCCGTTCAGCGGCCTATACCAACCGCAGGGGCTCGCGGTAGACGGCGACGGCGCCGTGTACGTCGCCGATTTCAACAACCGGGTGGTCAAGTTGACGGCGGGTTCGACCAGCCAGACCGTGCTGCCCTTCACCGGCCTGAATTACCCCGAAGGCGTCGCGGTGGACGGTCAGGGCAGCGTCTACGTCGCCGACCGGGGCAACAACCGGGTGTTGAAGTTGACACCCGGGGCAAGCACCCCGATCGCGCTGCCATTCACCGGGCTCAAAAATCCCGACGGCGTGGCGGTGGACACCGCCGGCAACGTCTACGTCACCGACACCGACAACAACCGGGTGTTGAAGTTGGCGCCCGGGTCGACAGCTCAGACCGTCCTCCCGTTCGACGGCGTTGCCGTCCCGTGGGGAATCGCAGTGGACAACGCCGGCGACGTCTTCGTCACCGAACACGACAGCAACCAAGTGCTTAAATTGCCGGCCGGGTCGAACACCCCGACCGTGCTGCCATTGACCGGTCTCAACACCCCATTGGGGGTGGCCGTGGACAACGCCGGGAACATCTACGTCGCCGACCGCGGCAACGACAGGGCGGTAAAGCTGTCGGCCTGACGACTGCATGCGAGAGAATCAGATCATGCAGGCGATAGACCAGATCCCCGGTCTACGGGAGCGCAAGAAGATCAGGACCCGCGAGACCATCAGGCGGGAGGCGTTTCGGCTGATCCAAGAACACGGCTACGCCGCCACCACCGTCGAACAGATCGCGGAAGCCGCCGAGGTGTCGCCGAGCACCTTCTTCCGGTACTTCCCGACCAAGGAATCCGTGCTGCTCGCCGACGACTTGGATCCGGTGATCCTGAATGCCCTAGACGAACAGCCGGCCGACCTCTCGCCGTCGCAGGCAGTCCGGCGCGCCTACCAGGCCGCCATGGCCAACCTGTCGGCAGACCAACGGGAGTTCGAGAACACCCGGCAACGGCTGATCTTCTCGATACCGGAGCTCAAGGCGGCCATGTACGACGAGTATTACCGCACCATCACCGCGTTCGCCGAGGCAGTCGGCCGCCGAATCGGCCGGGACTCAGGCGATTTCGAGCTGCGGGTATTCACCGGCGCCCTCACCGGCGCGATGATGGCGGTCTACGAACCCGGCCCGGGCGCGACCGACAGCGTCCTTCGCGCCCTGGACTTCGTCGACGCCGGCATGCCGCTGACCTGAGCGAACGCGCTAGGCTCACGCGATGCTCGAGCAATGGAGTCGGCGCGGGTTTCTGCGCGCCGGCGCGGCCGCGGGGCTGCTCGTGGTCGCAGCTCCCCCGGCCTGCTCATCGCACAAACCGGCGCCTACCGCCGCCGGTGGCAGCGGGTCGGTCACCATCTCGCACGTTTTCGGCGAGACAACCGTCCCCGAGCCGCCCAAGCGGGTGGTCAGTGCCGGCTACACCGGGCAGGACGATCTACTGGCCCTCGGGGTCGTGCCGATTGCGGTAACCAACTGGTTCGGCGACCAGCCGTTCGCGGTGTGGCCTTGGGCCCGAGACAAACTCGGCAACGCCAAACCCGTTGTCTTGAACCTCGATAACGGAATCCAGGTCAAGCAGATTGCCGGTCTGAAACCCGACTTGATCGTCGCCACCGACGCCGGAGTCGACGAGGACACCTACCAGAAGCTGTCCGCGATCGCGCCGACGATCCCGCAGTCCGACGGCTACGCATTCTTCGAGCCGTGGAAGGAGCAGGCGACGGCGATCGGCCGGGCGGTTTTTCAACCAGACCAGATGAAATCCCTGATCAACGGTGTCGATCAGGGCTTCGCCGGCGTCGCGGATAAATTTCCGCAGTTCAAAAACAAGACGGTGCTGCTCCTGCAGGGCAAGCTTCACCAAGACGACGTGGTCGCGACGATTGGTTGGGGCACCGAGTTTTTGACCCGGATGGGTCTGGCCGTCGCCGAGAGCATCAACACGTTCGCGGTGGATCAGCTGCGTGCGTATATTCCGCGCGACAAGATCAACCCAGTCCTCGGCGCCGCCGATCTTCTGATCTGGACGACGGAAAGCGAGGGCGACCAAGCGGGTCTGTTGGCCAATCCCGACGTGGCCGCGCTCCGGGCCCGCAGCGTGTTCACCACCAAGGACCAGGCCGGCGCGATCGCGTTTGCCTCGCCGCTGAGCTACCCCTTGGTGGCCAGCCAGTTGCCTGCGCTGATCGCCGGCATTCTGCATTAGTAACGAGCCGGCCGCCGACCGCCTGAGCGTTCGTTAAGGCAGCTCTGGCAGTGCTCGAAAATCTGGTTTCGTTGCCCGTCCAACGGGTTACTGTCGAGTAATGAGCGTGGCGATGGATCTGGGTGTGGCCGACACCGTTCTCGACTACGGCGATCAGGCGCTGCTGCTGCAGTTCGAGAGCACCGCTGACGTATTGGCATGGGCGGCGGCGTTGCGTGAGGCCGCGCTGCCCGGTGTGCTTGACATCGTTCCGGCCTCCCGCACCGTGCTGCTGAAACTCGACGGCCGCCGCCATCAGAGCGCCGTCCGCCGTCGACTGCGCACATTGCGGGTGGCCCCGGACATGGTGGCCGCCGCTCCGCCGGAAGAACCCATGGTGATCGACGTCGTCTACGACGGCGCCGACCTTGCCGAGGTGGCCGACCGTACCGGGCTGACCGTCGCACAAGTCATCAACGCCCACACGGCTATTCCCTGGCAAGTCGGATTCGGTGGATTCGCACCGGGTTTCGCATATCTGGTCGGCGGTGACCCGCGACTGGCCGTACCTCGCCGGTCGGAGCCGCGGTCCTCTGTACCGGCCGGTGCGGTGGGCCTGGCCGGCGAATTCTCCGGAATCTACCCACGTCGATCGCCCGGCGGATGGCAGCTGATCGGCCACACCGACCTGGTCCTGTGGGATATCGACCGTCCGAATCCGGCACTGCTGACGCCGGGCATGTGGGTCCAGTTCCGAGCCGCATAGCGGCAGGCGTGCGAACAGCCTGAAAGGAGAGCTCCAATGACGACTCTGGAGATCTTGCGCACCGGACCGCTGGCCCTTGTCCAGGATCTCGGACGGGCGGGGCTGGCCCATATCGGCGTCACCCGATCGGGAGCGGCCGACCGGCGCTCACACACGCTGGCCAACCGGCTGGTGGCCAACCCCGACGACCGGGCCACAATCGAGGTGACCTTCGGCGGATTCTCGGCGCGCATCCGCGGCGGCGACGTCGACATCGCAGTGACTGGCGCTGACACCGGCCCGCGTGTCGGACAAAACATGTTCGGCACCAACAGTATCCAGCATGTCCGCGACGGCGAGGTGATCTCGCTGGGCGCACCACACTGCGGGTTGCGGAGCTATCTTGCGGTGCGTGGCGGCATCGACGTGACACCGGTGCTGGGTTCGCGAAGCTACGACGTGATGTCGGCGATTGGCCCGTTGCCGCTACAAAGCGGTGACGTCCTGCCGGTCGGCGAACACACCGACGAGTACCCCGAACTCGACCAGGCTCCGGTCGCGCCGATCTCCGAGCACCTGGTGGAACTACTCGTGGTACCCGGGCCGCGTGACGACTGGCTGGTCGACCCCGACGCCCTCGTGCACACCATTTGGATGGCCTCCGACCGCAGCGACCGAGTGGGGATGCGGCTGGAGGGACGGCCATTGCGGTACCGCTCGCTCGATCGGGTATTACCCAGCGAGGGCGCCACCCGCGGTGCGATCCAGGTGCCGCCCAACGGCTTACCGGTGATCCTTGGCCCCGATCACCCCGTCACCGGCGGCTATCCGGTTGTCGGCGTGATCGCCGACGAAGACATTGACAGGGTCGCTCAGGTGCGCCCCGGGCAGTACGTGCGGCTGCACTGGTCGCGACCCAGGGCTCCGACGGCTTCCGCTTCCGGTTCGGTGGCGGCGGGCTAGTCCACCTGGTAAACCAGCAGTGTGCGCACCCAGGTACACACCGCCCGCCTGGTTCACACCGCAGACCTCGAAAGCGACGCCCGACAGCGCGCCTATGAAATGGTCAACGACGCGTTCGGCGGGCAGTTCACCGATACCGACTGGGACCACGCGCTGGGCGGGATGCATGCCCTGATCTGGCACCGCGGTGCGATCATCGCGCACGGAGCGGTCGTACAACGACGCCTGCTCTACCGCGGTGCCGCGTTGCGCTGCGGCTACGTCGAAGCCGTGGCGGTGCGCGAAGATTGGCGCGGTCAAGGGCTCGCAATCGCGATACTGGATGCGTGCGAGCAGGTCATCCGGGGCGGCTATCAGCTCGGTGCACTCAGCTCCTCGGACCGCGGGAGGCGGCTCTACACGTCGCGCGGTTGGCTGCCGTGGCGCGGACCGACATCCGTCTTGGCGCCCGCGGGGTCAGTGCGAACCCCCGACGACGACGGCTCGGTGTTCGTCTTGCCGGTCGGGATCAGCCTTGACGCCACCGCGGACCTCACGTGTGATTGGCGCGATGGGGACGTCTGGTAACGGTTCCGGCTAATCCCGGTAATCCAGCCGAAATCTGCCTGGCATACATAATTCATATGGGTCACCCAGCCGCGCCGTCGCTCGCCGGCTACCGGGTGGCAGTTACCTGTGCACGGCGTTCCGACGAGTTCTGTGCGCTGCTGCGCCGCCACGGCGCCACCGTTGGCCGTGCGGCGGCGATCACCATGGTTCCGTTGCCCGACGACAACGAATTGCACCGCAACACTGAGGCTTTGATAGCCAGGCCGCCCGATATCGTGATCGCGACGACCAGCGTAGGGTTTCGCGGCTGGATCGCCGCCGCCGACGGATGGCAACTGGGCGGTCCATTGACCGCGGCGTTGTCCGGCGCCCGGATCATGGCTCGGGGAGCGAAGGCCAGCGGCGCAGTACGCGCGGCCGGCCTGCCAGCGGAGTGGTCCCCGAACACCGACTCGTCGCGGGAGCTCGTGCAATACCTGCGGCAATCCCGCATCGCCGGCTGTCGCATCGCAGTGCAGCTGCACGGCGCGACCGAGGATTGGGATCCGTTTCCGGAATTCCTCGACGAGCTGCGCTCCGCGGGAGCCGAGGTCGTCCCGATTCGGGTGTACCGGTGGAGACCGGTGCCGGCCGGCGGCGACTTCGACCAGCTGATCACCCAGATCGCCGAACGACAGTTCGACGCCGTGAGCTTCACCTCGGCGCCGGCGGTGGTGGCGACGCTGATGCGGGCCGGCGATCTCGGTATCTCCGACCAGCTGCTCAACGCGCTGCGCAGAGATGTCCGGGCAATGTGCGTGGGCCCGGTCACCGCACAGCCGTTGGTGCGCCTGGGGGTTCCGACGTCGTCACCGAAACGAATGCGATTGGCCGCGCTGGCCAGACATATCGCCGAGGAGCTGCCCGTGCTGCGGGCGCGCACGCTGCAGGCGGCCGGCCATCGGATCGAGATCCGCGGGTCCTACGTGATGGTCGACGGCACGGTGCAGTCGCTGTCCCCGGCGGCGATGGCGATTCTGCGCGCTTTGGCTCACCGTCCGGGCGTGGTGGTCGCCCGCAGGGAACTGCTGCGCACCCTGCCGGGCAGCGCCAGCGATCCTCACGCCGTGGATACCGCGGTGCTGCGACTACGAAAAGCACTGGGCGACAGGAATATTGTCGTTACGGTAGTCAAACGCGGTTACCGGTTGGCGATCGACGAAAGCGCGGACGTGGCATTGATTTGAGCCCGGTTGCGCCCTGTTCGCTTACGGCGAACGTCCAGGTGGAACTTAAGCGTGGTCGACTCATGTTTCTAACGGTAGGCCGGCAAGGCGTCGGCAACCACCAAGCACGAGGAGATACGAATGAGCAACCTGACCCTGTGGTCACGACCCGCGTGGGATGTCGACCGCTGGATGCGCGATTTCTTTGGACCGGCCCCCGCGACCGACTGGTTCAAGCCGGCAGCCGACGGGTTCAGCCCCGCTGCCGAGATCGTCAAGGACGGCGAGGACGCGGTAGTCCGCCTGGAACTGCCCGGCGTGGACGTCGAGAAGGACGTCAACGTCGAGGTCGACCACGGCCGCCTGGTCATCCATGGTGAGCGCCGCGACGAAAAGGCCGGCGAAGACCCCGCGAAGGACGGGCGCACGCTGCGCGAGGTCCGCTACGGATCGTTCCGCCGGTCGTTCCGGCTGCCCGCGCACATCACCGGCGAGGCCATCTCGGCGTCCTACGAAGCGGGCGTGCTGACCGTGCGGGTCACCGGTGCTTACGCCGGGACTCAGGCGCAGCGCATCGAGATCACGAAGCAGGCTTCGTAGTCTGGGAACTCCGCGACCGCCGCGAATCCGGTGGGGCCCAACGGCTCCACCGGATTCGCTGTTAAGTCAGGCGAAGGCCTGCTCGGCGTCGATCCCGATGACGCGCAGCAGGTTGACCACCTTGCGATCAAGCCCCTCACCGACTTTGGTTACCTCGCCGATGCCAAGGCTGCCGAACGCCGTGCTGGGCTGGTCCATGGTGAAAACCGCATTGCCGTCGGAATCGCTGTACACCAGCATCCGAAGCGGCGCGTACAACAGTGCCTTCGGGTCGTGGCGAAACATGGTCTCGGCGATCACGTGATTGCCGATCAGATACTCGATCGCCCGGGTGCGATGTCCGGCTAAGCTCAACAACTCGGTCCCGCCGACCTTCGCGTAGACCATCAACTCGTTGGGCGCATTCTTGGCCACGGCGGCGCGGACGTCGTCCCAGTTGCCGCCCGCGGCGGCGATCCGCTCCATCGCCGCCCGGTCGAGCGGCGGCGCCGCTTGTTCCAACTTGGCCACGAACTCGTCAAACGCTATGCCGGTGGCGATGTCGACACGCGTCATGGCGTGCTCTTCACGGTGAAAACGGGTCATGATGCCTCCTTCGACTCGTTTAACGAACCGTCGCAGTCGAAAAGTCCGGCTAGCCCCAGCGGGCCAGGATCGCCTTGGCCCGAGTCCCCAAGGCCGCCTGCAGGAACGGCCCGAAGCTGATCCGCCCGACGCCCAGCGGACCGAACGAAGCGGGATCGTCCTGATCGGGTAAGGCAATCGCATTGACGGGGAGCGGCAATTCAGTAGTCAAGCGCCGCAACGTCTCCGGATCGTGGCGGCCCACGGGATAGAGGACATCGGCACCGGCAGCGGCGGCCTGCTTCAACCGCGCCACCGCCCGCTCGACGCGGTCCGAAGCGTCACCTTCGTTGCGCAGGAAAAGGTCAGTGCGGGCGTTGATCACGACGTGAACCTCGGCCTCGTCGGCGGCGGCACGCAGCGCACCGACGAGTTCGGCATGTTCCTCGGCCGAGCGCAGCCGCCTGCCCTCGCTGTGCACCGTGTCTTCGATGTTGAGCCCCACCGCGCCTGCCCCGAGCAAACCGTCGACCAGCCGCGATCCCGGCAGCCCGTAACCGGACTCGATGTCTACCGAGACCGGGACGTCCACCGCGGCGGTGATCTGCGCGACCCGGCCCAGCAGATCGTCGAACGACATGCCCTCGTTGTCGGGTTTGCCGATTGAATCGGCGACGGGATGACTACCGACCGTCAGCGCGGCGAAACCGGCATCGGTGGCCAGGCGTGCCGACCAGGCGTCCCACACGGTCGGCAGGATCACCGGATTGCCCGGCTGATGCAGCGCCAGTAGCGCCGTTGCCCGATCGGCCAATGCACTGGGTCCCGGCATGGCTGCCTCCCGCTTGGCGAGCGTGACCTGCCTCACGCCTGCGCTGTGTGCTGGATACTATCGGGTGCCGTACTGTGATCCATAACACCTTTACCCCAGGGAGATCCGTTGTCCAGCACTACTGAACTCGCCGAACTTCACGAGCTCATCGGTGGACTGCGGCGGTGCGTGACGTCGTTGAGGTCGCGATACCGCGACACTCCGGCGATGCGTCGGGTGGTCAACGACGTCCAGCGGATCCTCAACGACGTCGAGTTGCTAGACATCGACGCCGGTGAGCTGGATCTGGCCCGCCACACCGTGGATCAGCCGGGTGAGAAAATCGCCATCCCGGACACCCAATATGACAGCGACTTTTGGCGCGACGTCGACGACGAGGGTGTCGGCGGTCACAGTCGTTCCTGATGGACCCCCCGCGAGGGGGCATGCGCTTCGCTGTGGGTACTCTCCGACGAGGCCACGCGAAGAGGATCACAGCACATGAGCGCACCCACAGCGAACCGTCCTGCGTCCGGTGTCTTTTCACCCACGCGCGCCCACATTCAGCAACGGACGCTGCGCACCGACCGGTGGTGGCTGTCGCCGCTGCGGATCGACCTGGGGTTCGCCGCATTTGTCATCTACGCGACGGCGCGCGCGTTCCAGCGGGACTACTTCTTCGTCCCCAAGTATCACTACCTGACGCCGTTCTACTCGCCGTGCGTCAGCAAGGCCTGCGGTGAGGCCAGCGACTTCTGGCCGCAGATCTTGCCTAACCAGTGGTGGCTGCCGTTCGCGGCGCTGACGCTGCCGTTCCTGCTGCTGTTCCGGTTGACCTGCTACTACTACCGGGGCGCCTACTACCGCACGGTGTGGCAGTCGCCCACTGCGTGCGCGGTGGCCGAGCCTCGCGTTCACTACTCCGGCGAGACCAGATTTCCGCTGATCATCCAGAACACCCACCGCTATTTCTTCTACATCGCCGTCATCATCTCGGTGATCAACAGCTACGACGCGATCGTAGCGTTCCATTCCGACAACGGACCGGGTGGATTCGGCTTCGGCCTGGGCAACGTGATCATGGTCGGCAACGTCGTCATGCTGTGGGTCTACACGGTGTCCTGCCATTCGTGCCGGCACGTCACCGGTGGGCGACTCAAGCACTTCTCCAAACATCCTGTGCGGTACTGGATCTGGACCCAGGTCAGCAAACTCAACACCCGCCACAAGCTGTACGCGTGGATCACACTGGGCACTCTGATGCTCACCGACTTCTACATCGCGCTGGTGGCCAGTGGCGCCATCCCAGACCTGAGGTTTGTTGGCTGAGAAGCCTTTTCACGGATATTAGAAAGTTGAGTGAGGTTTCATGACTGAGGTCGAACGGCACGCCTACGACGTGGTCGTGATCGGTGCCGGCGGCGCAGGTTTGCGCGCCGTTATCGAGGCGCGGGAGCGCGGCCTCAAGGTTGCGGTGGTGTGCAAGTCGCTGTTCGGAAAGGCCCACACGGTGATGGCCGAGGGTGGCTGCGCCGCAGCGATGGGCAACACCAACCCCAAGGACAACTGGACGACCCACTTCGGCGACACCATGCGCGGTGGGAAGTTTCTGAACAACTGGCGGATGGCCGAACTGCACGCCAAAGAGGCCCCCGACCGGGTCTGGGAACTGGAGACCTACGGTGCGCTGTTCGACCGCCTTAAAGACGGCAAGATCAGCCAACGAAACTTCGGTGGGCACACCTACCCCCGGCTCGCGCACGTCGGCGACCGCACCGGCCTGGAACTGATCCGCACCATGCAGCAGAAGATCGTCTCGCTGCAGCAGGAGGATCACGCCGAACTCGGCGACTACGAGGCGCGGATCAAGGTCTTCGCCGAGTGCACGATCACCGACCTACTCAAAGACGGTGACGCGATCTCCGGCGCATTCGGCTACTGGCGCGAAAGCGGCCGGTTCATCGTGTTCGAGGCCCCGGCGGTGGTGATGGCCACCGGCGGCATCGGCAAGTCGTTCAAGGTGACGTCGAACTCTTGGGAGTACACCGGCGACGGCCATGCTTTGGCGCTGCGGGCCGGCGCGACATTGATCAATATGGAGTTCGTCCAGTTCCACCCGACGGGGATGGTGTGGCCGCCCAGTGTGAAAGGCATTCTGGTCACCGAGGGTGTCCGCGGCGACGGCGGTGTGCTGAAGAACTCCGATCAAACCCGGTTCATGTTCGGCTACATCCCGCCGGTGTTCAAAGGCCAGTACGCCGAAACCGAGCAAGAGGCCGACCAGTGGCTCAAAGACAACGACTCGGCCCGTCGCACCCCGGACCTGTTGCCCCGCGATGAGGTCGCGCGCGCGATCAACTCCGAAGTCAAGGCCGGTCGCGGCACTCCGCACGGCGGGGTGTACCTCGACATCGCGTCCCGGCTGACCCCGGAGCAGATCAAAAAGCGGTTGCCGTCGATGTATCACCAGTTCATGGAGCTGGCCGGGGTCGACATCACCAAGGAGCCGATGGAGGTAGGGCCCACCTGTCACTACGTGATGGGCGGTATCGAGGTGGACGCCGACACCGGCGCCGCGACCATTCCCGGGTTGTTCGCTGCCGGCGAGTGCTCCGGCGGCATGCACGGTTCCAACCGGCTGGGCGGCAACTCGCTGTCGGACCTGCTGGTGTTCGGCCGACGGGCCGGCCTGGGCGCCGCCGACTACGTGCGGGCGCTGAGCAGCCGTCCGAAGGTCGCTGACGATGCCCTCGACGCGGCCGCGAAACGGGCGCTGGCACCGTTCGAAACACCGACCAACGGCTCCACCGCGGAGAACCCCTACACGTTGCATATAGAGCTGCAGCAGACGATGAACGACCTGGTGGGCATCATCCGCAAGGCGGACGAAATCACCGAGGCCCTCGCTCGACTCGACTCGCTTCGCGAGCGGTTCAAGCACATCCACGTCGAGGGGCACCGCCAGTACAACCCCGGCTGGAACCTGGCCATCGACCTGCGCAACCTGCTGCTGGTCAGCGAATGCGTCGCCAAGGCGGCGCTGGAACGCACCGAGAGCCGGGGCGGCCACACCCGCGATGACCACCCATCGATGGACTCGTCGTGGCGCAAGGTGTTGCTGGTCTGCAAGGCTGCAGGCGGCGACGATGTGATCCCCGACATCTCGGTCACTCACGAAGACCAGGTGCCGATGCGGCCGGATCTACTGGAGGTGTTCGAGATCTCCGAGCTGGAGAAGTACTACACCTCCGAAGAGCTGGCCGACCACCCAGGACGGAGAGGCTGATGAGCTACAACGGGACCATGCGGGTATGGCGTGGCGACGAAGCCGGCGGTGGACTGCATGACTTCACCGTCGAGGTCAACGAGGGCGAGGTGGTGCTTGACGTGATCCACCGTCTGCAACAAACGCAGACCCCTGACCTCGCGGTGCGGTGGAATTGCAAAGCAGGCAAATGCGGTTCGTGCTCAGCGGAGATCAACGGTAAGCCCCGGTTGATGTGCATGACGCGGATGTCGACTTTCGCCGAAGACGAAGTGGTTACCGTGACGCCAATCCGGACGTTCCCGGTGATCCGTGATCTGGTTACAGATGTCTCGTTCAACTACGAGAAGGCCCGCGAAATACCGTCATTCACGCCGCCGAAGGATCTTCAGCCCGGTGAGTACCGGATGGCGCAGGAGGATGTGGAGCGTTCCCAGGAGTTCCGCAAGTGCATCGAATGCTTCATGTGTCAAAACGTCTGCCACGTGATCCGTGACCACGAGGAGAACAAGCAGGCGTTCGCCGGCCCGCGTTACCTGATGCGAATCGCCGAGCTGGAAATGCATCCGCTGGACACGCTGGACCGGCGCAATCAGGCGCAGGAAGAGCATGGCCTCGGGTATTGCAACATCACCAAGTGCTGCACCGAGGTCTGCCCCGAACACATCAAGATCACCGACAACGCATTGATTCCGATGAAGGAACGCGTCGCCGACCGCAAATACGATCCGGTGGTGTGGTTGGGCAACAAGCTGTTCCGTCGTTGACAGGCATCGGTGTTAGGCCACCGCTGATCCGGGTATCCAACGCCTAGCCGCGTACGACCCGAAAGGCGGTGGCTATGACTAAAGGACAACCCGCCAGCATCAATGACATTCGAACGGCGATCCGCGAACTGTCGGTGCGCGCTCAACTCGCACGCAAGGAGGGGCGCAAACAGGACGCCGTGGAACTCGAGCGTCGCGTGCAGGCGTACCGCGACGAACTCGGCAAGCGTCCCTAGACGTCCAGGCGACGAAAAACGCTGCGGTGGAACACGATCGGCGCAACGTCCGCGTCGACCTGAACATCGCTGACCCGCAGGACCACGATCGTGTGGTCTCCGGCCGGAATGAGTTGCTCGATCGCGCTTTCCAACCAGACGCTGGTGCCCTTGATAAAAATTGCACCACTGCCGTTGGACACCGTCTCCAAACCGGCGAATCGATCACCGGTTTTGGCGGCCAAGCTGCGCGCGGCTTCGTCGTGCGCCTCGCCCAGAACGCTGATACCCAGCGCGCGCACCCTTTTGAGTTTTGGCCAGGTCGTCGAGGTGTTCTGCACGCAGAACGACACCAATGGCGGCTCCAACGACACCGGGACAAACGTGCTGGCGGCCAGCCCTTCGCGGACCCCGTCGACCTCGGCCGCGATGGCGATTACGCCGGACGGGAAATGACCGAAGGCCTCGCGCAGTGACGACGGGGTCAGCTTGTCAGGCGGATTCACCGGGGCCTCGTTCGCATCAAGGAGGATTTGGTATTGCTGACCCTACTCGCCCGATGCGTAGCCGTGCGCGGCAGCGACGTCGGGGTGGGCCCGTAACCGGCTCTTCCACGCGTTGCGGCCGTAAACCGAGAAGATGGGGTCGGCCGGGTCCGCGCGCAGGCTCGCCCGGGCCGCCAGCTCCGGGGGCAGCGACAAGGTCGGGATCTGCGCGTCCAATCGCGGGTTGAAGAAGTAGGGCACCGAGATCCGATCCGCCGCGTGACGCAGATTCACCCGGTGCTCGGTCGCCCGGAGGTAGCCGCCGGTCGCCAACTCCAGCAGCTCACCGATATTGACGATGAATGCCCCGTCGCGGGCCGGGACGTCGATCCAGTCGCCGCCGTTCCGGCCCGGCCGCACCTGCAATCCCTGGCTGCCCGGCTCCGCGAGCAGCAGCGTGAGCACCCCCGCGTCGCGATGCGCACCCACGCCCTGCGAACCGGCCGTCGTCGCCGGGTAACGCACGATCTTGATCAGGGTGGCCGGCGTCGCGGCGAAGGCGGCCTCGAAAACGTCGGGCGGACTGCCCAGCGACGCCGCCCAATGCCGCAACAAGCTGCGGGCCACCGCGCCAAGCGCCGCGTCCCACTCGGCGACGATCGCTGGCAGCTCCGGCAACCCGGCCGGCCACTGGTTGGGACCCTGCAGCCACAGGTAATCAGGATTGCCCGGGCCGGCAGAGCGATCAGCGGGCTCGCGCTCCGGTCCGATGTCGATCTGCTCGCGCCAGTCCACCTCGCCGCCGGTCAGCTCGCCACCCAGCCGGGTATAGCCGCGGAAATGCGGACTGCGCACCATCGCGACAGCGTCCTTCTCGGCCTGCGGCAACGCGAACAATCGCCGCGCCGCTGCCAGCACCCGGCGGGTCAGCGCCGCGGGTACCCCATGGCCGACCAGATAGAAGAAGCCGACTTCGTGGGCCACCTCGCGCAGGCGTTCCTTCAGTTGGCCAGCGGGGTGGCGCAGGTCCACTTCGGGCAGCGCGGTGACCGTCGACACAATTGCCACCCATCCATCATCACCGCAGGTAAACCGGTATGCCACCGTCGCGATCAGCGGGAACCCAACTAGTTGGTTAATTAGGCAATGAAATTTAGCTCACAGTCGGTTGCGTCCAGTTATCGATGGGTATAGTTTTACGGTGTTACTGGTGGGTAACTTAGCCCTAGTACCCAACCACAAGTGGCGTTCTCATCGAGGAGGAACCAGTGAGCCACTACAAGAGCAACGTGCGCGACCAGGTATTCAACCTGTTTGAGGTCTTCGGCGTTGACAAGTCATTCGGCGAAGGCGCGTTCAGCGACCTGGACACCGACACCGCCCGCGAGATGCTGACGGAGATGAGCCGGCTGGCCGAAGGCCCAGTCGCCGAATCCTTTGTCGACGCGGACCGCAATCCCCCGGTCTTCGACCCGGAAACCCACTCCGTGGCGCTGCCCGAAAGCTTCAAAGAGTCGGTGCGCGCGGTCATCGAAGCCGGTTGGGACAAGGTCGGCCTGGACGAGGCGTTGGGCGGCATGCCGATGCCCAAGGCGCTGCTGTGGGCGCTGCACGAGCACTTGCTGGGCGCCAACCCGGCGGTGTGGATGTACGCCGGCGGCGCTGGGTTCGCCCAGATCCTCCACCACCTGGGCACCGAAGAGCAGCAGAAGTGGGCCGAGATTGCCGCCGAGCGTGGCTGGGGTTCGACGATGGTGCTCACCGAGCCGGACGCCGGCTCGGACGTCGGTGCCGGCCGGACCAAGGCGGTCAAGCAAGACGACGGCTCATGGCACATCGACGGCGTGAAGCGGTTCATCACCTCCGCCGACTCCGATGACCTGTTCGAGAACATCTTCCACCTGGTGTTGGCCCGCCCCGAGGGCGCCGGACCGGGCACCAAGGGCCTGTCGTTGTTCTTCGTGCCCAAGGTGTTGTTCGACTTCGAGACCGGCGAGCCGGGCGAGCGCAACGGCGTCTTCGTCACCAACGTCGAGCACAAGATGGGCCTGAAGGCCTCGGCGACCTGCGAGCTGACCTTCGGTCAGCATGGCGTCCCCGCCAAGGGTTGGCTGGTCGGCGAGGTGCACAACGGTATTGCGCAGATGTTCGAGGTGATCGAGCAGGCCCGCATGATGGTGGGCACCAAGGCAATCGCCACGCTGTCCACCGGCTACCTCAACGCCCTGGACTACGCGAAGAACCGCGTTCAGGGTGCCGACCTGACCCAGATGACCGACAAGACCGCGCCGCGGGTGACCATCACCCACCACCCGGACGTCCGTCGCAGCCTGATGACCCAGAAGTCCTACGCCGAGGGTCTGCGTGCGCTGTACACGTACACCGCGACCTACCAGGACCCGGCGGTGGCCAAGGCCGTGCACGATGTGGACGCCGATTTGGCGGTCAAGGTCAACGACCTGATGTTGCCGATCGTCAAGGGTGTCGGCTCCGAGCAGGCCTACGCCAAGCTCACCGAGAGCCTGCAGACCTTCGGAGGGTCGGGCTTTTTGCAGGATTACCCGATCGAGCAGTACATCCGCGACGCCAAGATCGACTCGCTCTACGAGGGCACCACGGCCATCCAGGCGCAGGACTTCTTCTTCCGGAAGATCGTCCGCGACAAGGGTGTGGCGCTGGCCCACGTGTCGGGGCAGATCGAGGAATTCGTCAAGAGCGAGTCCGGCAACGGCCGGCTGAAGACCGAGCGCGCGCTGCTGGCCACTGCCCTGGCCGATGTGCAGGCGATGGCAGCGACGCTGACCGGCTACTTGATGGCCGCGCAGGAAGACATTTCCAGCATCTACAAGGTAGGACTGGGTTCGGTGCGTTTCCTGATGAGCGTCGGGGACCTGGTGATCGGCTGGCTGCTGCAGCGTCAGGCCGCGGTGGCGCTGGAGGCGCTCGACGCCGGTGTCAGCGATGCCGACCGGGCCTTCTACGAAGGTAAGATCGCCGTCGCGTCGTTCTTCGCCAAGAGCTTCCTGCCGTTGATGACCAGCACCCGCCAGGTGCTGGAGACGATCGACAACGACATCATGGAGCTCGACGAAGCTGCCTTCTGATCGCCTTATCTGACAGCAAATCCCCCGTTCCCCGTTTGGGAACGGGGGATTTTGCTATGGGCCCAAGAGGAGGGGCCGCCGCGGATCCCCTCATTCCGTCGGCGGCCCCGGCTCAAGGATGCCCCGCGCTGCCATCGGGTCGGGGGGTCGGACGACAACACGGAGCTATCCGGGCCATCGGCTACCCGAGGCGTCTCGTTACTAAACGAAGCGGAGCCAAACCTGGGCAATATCCGGATCAAGCGTCCGAATGGTTGGATCAGGCTTCCAGAATGGCGGCAACGCCCTGGCCGCCGGCGGCACAGATTGAGATCAGCCCCCGCAACGGTTTGCCTGTCGGCCCCTGCTTCGCCTTGGCCTCGGAGAGCTGCTTCGCCAGCTGCGCGAGAATCCGGCCGCCGGTGGCGGCGAACGGGTGGCCGGCGGCCAGCGACGACCCATTGACGTTGAGTTTGGACCGGTCGATGGCCCCCAGAGCGGCGTCCAAGCCGAGCCGTTCCTTGCAATACTCTTCGGACTCCCAGGCCTGCAGATGGGCCAGCACCACCGAGGCGAACGCCTCGTGGATCTCGTAGAAGTCGAAGTCCTGCAGGCTGAGCCCATTGCGCGCCAGCAGGCGTGGCACCGCGTACGTCGGCGCCATCAGCAGGCCATCGGCGCCGGTGACGTAATCCACCGACGCCGTCTCGGCGTCGACGAAGTAAGCCAACGGCGTCCGCGAGTGCTCGGCGGCCCAATCCTCGCTGGCCAGCAACGCTACCGAAGCGCCGTCAGTCAGCGGCGTCGAGTTGCCGGCCGTCATGGTGGCGTCGCCGGCCTTCGCCCCGAACACCGGCTTGAGCTTGGCCAGCTTCTCCGCCGACGAATCCGGCCGTAGGTTGTCGTCCCGGTAGAGACCGAGGAACGGCGTCACCAGGTCGTCGAAGAAGCCGCGGTCGTAGGCCGCCGCCATGTTGCGGTGGCTGGCTGCGGCCAGCTCGTCCTGGTCGACGCGCTTGATCCCCATCTGCTTGGCGGTGATGGCGGCGTGCTCACCCATCGACAGCCCGGTGCGCGGCTCGCTGTTCACCGGAATCTCCACCCCGAGGCTGGCCGGAAGCTTGCCGACCAGCTTCAGCCGCTGGACGTTGGACTTTGATCGGCGCAGCTCCAGTAACGTGCGACGCAGGTTGTCGCCCAAGCCAATCGGCGCATCTGAGGTGGTGTCGACCCCGCCGGCGGCAGCGACCTCGTAGCGGCCGGAGGCGATGCCGTCAGCCGCGGCAATCGCCGCCTGCAGGCCGGTCCCGCAGGCCTGCTGCAGGTCGAACGCCGGGGTGTAGGACGACAGCGCGGAGCCGAGCACGCATTCGCGCATCAGGTTGAAGTCGCGGCTGTGCTTGAGCACCGCGCCGCCGATCACCGCGCCCAAACGCTCGCCGGCAAGCCCGAACCGGTCGACCAGCCCACCCAGAGCGGCGGTGAACATGTCCTGGTTGGACGCTTCGGCGTAGGCGCGGTCCGAGCGCGCGAACGGGATCCGATTGCCACCGAGCACGGCGACGCGGCGCATGGAGTGGGTCTTCGCCGGGGAACTTGCAGAAGTCACGCTTATCTCCGTCAGTTGGGGGTTATCCACGGTTAGGGGTGATACTACCTACTGTTCTTACTCTGGAGTAAGTTCGGTAATCGATACGGTAGTCGCACACGCTCGATATGGAAGGCAACTCAGTGGCCCCGAAGGTTTCACCTGATCTATTCTCCCAAGTCGTCAACTCCGGGCCCGGCTCGTTTCTCGCCAAGCAACTGGGCGTTCCACAGCCCGAAAAACTGCGGCGTTACCGGGTCGGTGACCCGCCGCTGGCCGGGTCGCTGCTAATCGGCGGCGAAGGCCGGGTTGTCGAGCCGCTGCGTGCGGCGCTGGACAAGGATTACGACGTGGTGGGCGCCAATCTGGGCGGCCGCTGGGCCGATTCGTTCGGCGGGCTGGTTTTCGACGCCACCGATATCACCACGCCGGCCGGGTTGACGGCGCTGCACGACTTCTTCACTCCACTGTTGCGCAACGTCGGCCCCTCGGGCCGCATCGTCGTCGTCGGAACGACTCCCGACCAGGCCGGAAGCGTGGGCGCGCGCATCGCGCAGCGCGCGCTGGAAGGCTTCACCCGCTCGCTGGGCAAGGAGGTGCGCCGGGGTGCCACGGTTGCGCTGGTCTATCTGTCGCCTGACGCCAAACCAGCCGCTACCGGCGCGGAATCCACCCTGCGGTTCATCCTTTCGGCCAAATCGGCGTACGTGGACGGCCAGGTGTTCTACGTGGGCGCGGCCGACTCGACTCCGCCGGCCGACTGGGACCGGCCGCTGGACGGCAAGGTGGGCATCGTGACCGGTGCCGCACGGGGTATCGGTGCGACGATCGCCGAAGTCTTCGCCCGTGACGGGGCCCGAGTCGTTGTCATCGACGTGGAGGCCGCAGCCGAGGCCCTGGCCGAGACCGCCAGCCGCATCGGTGGGACGGCCCTGACCCTCGACGTCACCGCGGACGACGCCGTCGACCGCATCACCGAGCATCTGCGCGACCACTACAACGGCCGGGCCGACATCTTGGTCAACAACGCCGGTATCACCCGCGACAAGCTGCTGGCCAACATGGATGACGCACGTTGGAACGCGGTTCTTGCGGTCAACCTGCTCGCACCACAACGACTTACCGAGGGACTGGTCGGCAACGGCAGCATCGGCGACGGTGGTCGGGTGATCGGGCTGTCGTCAATGGCCGGCATCGCCGGCAACCGCGGGCAGACCAACTACGCCACCACCAAGGCGGGCATGATCGGGCTGACCCAGGCACTGGCGCCCGGGCTCGCCGAGAAGGGCATCACGATCAACGCCGTCGCGCCGGGATTCATCGAAACCCAGATGACCGCGGCCATCCCGCTGGCCACCCGCGAAGTAGGCCGTCGATTGAATTCGCTGTATCAGGGCGGTCAACCGGTGGACGTCGCCGAGACCATCGCCTACTTCGCCAGCCCGGCATCAAACGCGGTGACGGGCAACGTCATTCGTGTCTGCGGCCAGGCTATGCTCGGCGCCTAGTTCGGCGACGATGCGGATCGGAACGATCCGAGAAGGAGCCGAACCATCGAATCAGTTCGGCGACGATGCAGTGGGGCACCACCCAGCCGCGCAGCGGCGAGGGAGACGAAGCGATGAGGAGGAGCGGCGCCCGTGACTAAAGTGACACAACCAAGCGGCCTGAAAAACCTGCTGCGCGCGGCGGCCGGCGCGTTGCCGTTCGTGCCGCGCAGTGACCACCTGCCCAGCAGGACGCTGACCGTCAACGACGTACCCATCGATCGCGGGAACGTGGCCGACTACGCGGCAGTCACCGGACTGCGCTACGGCGATACCGTGCCATTGACCTACCCGTTCGCGTTGACCTTCCCGACGGTGATGTCACTGGTAACCGGGTTCGACTTCCCGTTCGCCGCAATGGGATCCGTCCATACCGAAAACCACATCACCCAACACCGGCCGATCAAGGTGACCGATACGGTCAATATCGCCGTGCACGCCGAGAACCTGCGTGAACACCGCAAGGGCCTGCTGGTGGACCTGGTGACCGATGTCAGCGTCGGCAACGAGGTGGCATGGCACCAGGTGACGACCTTCCTGCATCAACAGCGCACCAGCCTGTCCGGCGAACCCAAGCCACCGCCGCAGAAACAACCCAAGCCGCCCCCGCCGAAAGCAATCCTGCGGATAACGCCGGGCCAGATTCGCCGATACGCCGCCATCGGCGGTGATCACAACCCGATCCACACCAACCCGATCGGGGCCAAGTTGTTCGGCTTTCCGAGCGTCATCGCACACGGAATGTTCAGCGCCGCAGCAGTATTGGCGAATTTAGAGGCAGGGCTCCCCGATGCTGTGACATATTCGGTGCGGTTCGGCAAACCCGTGGTGCTGCCCGCCAGTGCCGGACTCTACGTCGATCAGGTCCAGGACGGCTGGGACCTCAGCCTGCGCAATATCGCCAAGGGATACCCGCACCTGACCGGCACGTTACGGGCGCACTAACCCGCGGCCACGCTCGACGAGCAACCGCAAACCGTGCGCGCCCAGGGCGGCAACCAGAAAAACCAGCAACAGCCACAGCGGAGGCCGGGCAAGCTCCCAGACGAAGATCGCGGCCCAAAACGGCGCGCGTTGCGTGACTGCCAGCACGCCGGCTGCACCAGCCAACGAGATTGCCGGAACGTGGAAGTGATTTCCTGTCGCGGTGTTGATGATCAACACCAACAGCGTCCCGGCTGCCGCGCCGGTGGCCAGCGCGGGGTTGAGCATCCCACCCCTCGCGCCGGCACGCAGAAACACCGCCGTCAGAAGGGGTTTCAGAACGAGGACTGCCGCCGCCGTCTGCAGGGTCATCCCGCCGGCGAGGGTTGCGCTCAGGATCGATTTGCCGTTGCCGGGCAGTTCGGGCCACCAGCGCGAGCAGACACCAATCAGTAACCCCGCGCCCGCGATCGCCGGAATCAGCAGCCAAGATCGAGTCAGCGCGGCCTTACGTGCCCCCGCCATCAGGCGGTTGAACGCAAGTCCCCAGGCAAGGGTCAGCGGGGCCAACGCCAGCGCGTAACCGATCAGCCGATAGGACACGTCCGGGTTGGGCCAGTGCAGGTCGGGCTGATCATGGGTGACGAACGAGGCAACCGCGACAGCCAGGCTCGAGGTGATCAACGCGGCACCTACCGCTCGGGGATGCCAGGTTTTCAACATGATCCGCGTTGCGAACAGCGCACCACCGAGCGGCACCGCGTACACCGCGCCGAGCCCGGCGCCCGCCGCACACGCCAGCAGGATCTCGCGATCTCGTGCCGACAGTCGTTTCAGCCATCCCATCGCGAAATCCCCGAAGGCCACCGCGATTTGGCGAGGGGCCACTTCCCGGCCCAGCGAGGCACCAGAGCCGACCACCAACACCTGCAGGACCGCGTCGACAACGAAGGGCAACAGCTGAATACGCTCTCGGCTCGAAACGGCCGCCGACAGTGACGGAACATCGGTTCTCGACCGCAGTAGCCACCAGCCCAGCCCGGCAAGCGCTCCGCCGACCACCGGCCCGAGGGCTCGACGGACGGGGCTGCTACCGGTCACCCCCTCTAACAACGATCCGAAAGTGTAGTGGTAGGTGAGATGCTCAAGTGCATGCAACAGAAGCGTCGTCGACAACCCGGCAACCCCGGCCAGCAGCCCGACAATGACAACCGCGCACAGGAAGTCGACGTTGCGGCGGTTCACGGCGTGGATCGGCGTATCCGCGACTAGCCGGATTCAGCGGCAGGCTCTGCCACGTCTCGATCGGTCGGCACGCCCTTGAGTCCGCGCCAGAACAGGTTGATCATCAGCTCGGCCGCCTCGTCGACGTCGGTATCGCCGGTGCTGAGCCGGGTCGCCACCGCCTCGCCGGCCCCCACCAGCGCCACCGCCATCATCTCGAAGTCGGCGTCTGGTTCGGGATTTCGGGTGCCCGCCTGCAGCAGCCGGGCGACCAGGGCGATGATCCGTTCGCGTCCCTCACGCAAGGTGTGGGCGAACGCCTGCGAATTGGTGGCCTGGGTGTACATCACGATCCACGAGGCGCGGTTGGCGTCGATGTAGCGCATGAACGCCACGATGGTGTTGCGCAACAAATCTTTCGGGCTCTGCTCGAGATTGATCTCGTCACGTACGCCGTCGATGAATCGCGTCAACTCGCGATCAAGGCAAGCGCCGAACAGCTCCTCCTTGGAGCCGTAGTACAAATAGAGCATCGGCTTGGAAATCTCCGCCTTGGCCGCGATCACGTCCATCGACGTCTCGTGGTATCCGTTGACGGAGAACATCTGAACAGCAGCATCCAGCATCTGCTGTTCGCGCACAGCACGGGGTAACCGCTTGGTACCACCTGCCATGCCGTCCCCTTCTAGCCAACCTCCGCATGCCTGCGGGCCTGACTTCAGCGTAAGCAATGGATATGGCCGCCGCCGCGATTATGGCCCGCAGTCTGGCTTCGGCCCCTTCACCTTCGCGACCCGCAGTACGGAGGCATCGACCGCAGGCATCGTCAACTCCCCTGCGGCCAATGCCTTCTCCAGCCGATCCAGCACGGCGGGCACCTCGTCGGTAGTAACCCACAGCGCGATGTCGGTACCCGCCTGCAGGCTGCGCAAGACCGCGTCGGGAACGCTGAAGCGCTCGTTGATCGCGGCCATGCTGGATAGGTCGTCGCTGAACACCGGGCCGTCGAAGGCCGGGGCTTTATACCCGGTGCCGGTGCGCAACAACTGCACGGCGGCGCGGCTGAGGCTGGCCGGCTGATCGCCGGTCAGGCCGGGCACCTGAAGGTGACCGACCATCACGCCGACCGGGGCGGCGGACACCAGCGTCCGGTACGGCACCAGATCGTCGTTCTGCAATTGGTCGAGCGGCGGCGTGGTGACCCCGCCGGTGTGCGAGTCGCCAGAGCCGTGCCCATGGCCGGGGAAATGCTTGAGCACCGGCAGCAGCCCGGCGTCACGCAAACCTCGGGCATATGCGCCGGCGTACTGGGTGACTACGGCCGGATCCGAGCTGAACGACCGGTCGCCGATCACGGTGTCATCGGGAGCGTCGGAGACATCGACCACCGGAGCGAAGTCGATCGTGATGCCCAGGCCACGCATCCGGTGGCCGCGGTCCAGCGCGATGCCGTAGACCTCCTCGGCGGTGTGCGTCTTGGCCAGCACCCGTGCCGAGGGCGCCGGCCCGATCAGCGACGACAGCCGCGCTACTCGGCCGCCCTCCTCGTCGACGCTGATCGCCACCGGCAGCGCCGTGGTTGCGGACAGATTCTTCACCGTGCCGTTTGTCAGCATTGACAGGTCAGTCCAGCTACCGATGAAGATGCCGCCGACGTGATGGTCTGCCACTACGGCTTTGGCATCGTCGCCGTTGCGCACCCCCACCATCAGCAGCTGAGCCAGCTTGTCGGGGGTCGACATTGCCGCCAAAATCGCCGCCGGATCCCCACACGCGGGTCGGGCCGCGGGAATGGGCTTGCCCGCGGACGACGTCGCCGGTGCCGACTTGGGTCGCTCGGGGGTGTGGCCGCACGCGACCACCAGCGCCAGAACAGCGGCGAGCACAGCCAGGATGCGCGGGAAAGCCATTCGCCCATGCTGTCATGGGACTGATCCGCGGCACCGCCACCCCGCCTCGTCGGTGCCCGGCGAACGGTCCACCGGCCGCGACCTTGTCTTCTGCTAGGTTGGGCCACTAAGCACGCCAGCCCGCACGTCCAAGGAGCTGCCCGATGAACCGGTTCGTTGCGCCCGCCGCCGCCAGCGTTGTGGTCGGTCTGCTGCTGGGCGCAGCCGCGATCTTCGGGATCACGTTGATGGTGCAACAGGACACCAAGCCGCCGCTTCCCGGAGGCGATCCGCAGTCGTCGGTGCTCAATCGGGTCGAGTACGGCAACCGCAGTTAACCGCCGCCCGGCGACGATGCGGGCCGGGGAACGGCCCGCTGAGGAGCCGGGCAGCGAGGGACGGACGATGCGGGCCGAGCCGGGGCCCGTCGAGGTGCCGCCGCTGTCGCGACGCTGGTTGTGGTTGGTCGCGACGGTTGCGCTCACGCTGAGCATCGCTGCGTCGCCGGGACAGATCTCCCCTGACACCAAGCTCGACCTCACCGCCAACCCGCTGCGCTTTCTGGCCCGGGCGACCAACTTGTGGAACAGCGAGCTGCCGTTCGGGCAGGCGCAGAATCAGGCCTACGGCTACCTGTTCCCGCACGGCACGTTCTTCTTGGCCGGCCATCTCCTCGGACTGCCGGGCTGGATCACCCAACGGCTGTGGTGGGCACTGCTATTGACCGTCGGCTTCTGGGGATTGCTGCGCGTCGCCGAGGCGCTGGGCATCGGCAGCCCGACGTCGCGCGCGGTTGGCGCGGCGGCGTTCGCGCTCTCACCACGGGTGCTGACCACGATCGGATCGATCTCGTCGGAGACGCTGCCCATCATGCTGGCGCCGTGGGTGTTGCTGCCCACGATCCTCGCGCTGCGAGACAGCGCTGCCGGCGGGCCATCGGTGCGCCGGCTGGCCGGTCAGGCCGGGGTGGCCGTCGCGCTGATGGGAGCGGTCAACGCGATCGCGACGCTGGCCGGGTGTCTGCCCGCGGTGA
>NZ_DATMLH010000251.1:0-3721 GCF_035570115.1 Mycobacterium sp. | reverse complement strand
GCGGCGGATACAGCGGCGAGAGCACCGTTGCCTGCTGCGTATCCGGCACATCTCGTCAGGGCGGGCCACAACGGGCGGGCGACAGCCCGAACTATCTGGTCAGTCATCGAATGCGGCGTGTGCTGCACGAGCCGGTGGAGGATCTTCGCCGCGCGGGTGGCCAGGAGCCGGCCGAGGCCTCGGTTGGCGAGTTTGCCTGCAGCAGTGGCGACGAGGACAAGCGATTTCGGTTCGACGGGGCGATGACTGGCGCTGCGAGCGAGGTAGGCCAGGGCTGTCATGCCGCCCATGGAGTGCCCCACGAGGGTGAGTGGGCCTTTAACGCCAAGCGCTATGAGCAGGGTGGCCAGATCGTCGGCGAGCTGCTCGATGCGGTAGGTGTGCATGGGCGCGTCGGCGGAGTCGCCGTGGCCGCGATGGTCGTAGCTGATGATCCGAATGTCATTGCCCCACTCGCGAATCAGCTGACCGATCTGAATATCCCACGACGATTGGTCTAAGCAAAGGCCATGCAGAAGGACCACGGTGTGGTCGGGCGCGCGAGACCCATAGTCACGCACGGACAGCCGGACACCATCCCTCGCAGCGATGATCCGGCTGCGGCCGAGAGGCGGGCGGTCTCGCCGGATTGCCACGCCGGGCTGCGTCCGCGAGGATCCAATTTGGCCGTGGTCTGGCGATGCCCAGGGCCGCGTACCCGGCGCGCTCACGATGTCGCTGATCGTGCGTAGAGGTGGGCGATGAGTTCAACCCACTCACGGGCGCTCTGCTGGTTCCCCAGCTGAAGGTGTGGCGGGACCAGACGGGAATGCGACCGGCCGCCCGCTTCGGCCACGGTGGTACTGATGTATATCAGCCAGTATGGGCGGCCTGCCGGCTTGAACGCGCCGCAGATCTCTGCCCGGTCCATTCCGAAAGCGCTTATCCGCTCGCCACCGTCGTCATCGACACAAGTGACGACTCGATGCAAGTCGGCGACGGTCGATGTCATCTTCGATTCCTCCTGTGCTTGGGACGCATCATCGGCCGCCTGGGGTTGCGCCCGCATCCGCGAGCGCTCGGTTTGACTCGCAGCGGCGACTCAATCGGATAGGACACGGTCGAGCTGCCTGCGCGGTTCAATGCCGAGTTTGATGAAAGCATCGCCCCCGTGCCCGTGGGGAGCGGCAGACTTGTCTGCTGCGCCGGATTATTGGCGCGAAAGTCTATGGCGTGATTGGTGATTGGCGGTTGACTATCCGGAACCTGGTGCGTGCTGTCACACGCTATGAGCAGATCGAATGGCGCGTCAGCTGCACGATCGGGATTGCGCTGGTTGCGGCAGCGAGGCCACCTGCCGTTTCATCCCTTACGTGAGGGCAGCGGCGAATTCTTCGCGGTGTTTGCGGACGAATTCGGCGAATGTGGTCGGCGGATGGCCAAGAGTATTGGCCAATGCGTCGGGATCGGCCGGCATCACTGGCGCCTTACCGCTGGCGAAACCTGCGCCGATGATCGAGATATGTTGAGCCATACCGTGGTTCACTGGCCCACTGCTGTCTGCCTGACTCGCCATCATCTCGCGCCACCGCTCGTGCGAGATCGGCTGGTACTCGATCTTCTGACCGGTCTGTGCCGAGATGATCTCGGCGATCTCGGCGTGGCTCAGCGCCTCGCCTCCCGGCGGATAGCTCACCACCGGCGTTGGTGGCGGCGGTTGTAGAAGGTGGTGCACAGCGAGTTCGGCGGCATCTTGTCCACCGATCCATGGGGCTCGTCCGGTGCCGAAACTGTTGGTGATGACACCGTGTTGGCGGATGGATTCCCTGTGCAGGATCAGCACGTTTTCGTGGAAAAGCGCCGCGACCCGCAGGACTGTCGGGTTCAGACCTGCCCAAATCAGTATCTCTTCAGCGATAGCCTGAGCGCGCCCGAGCGCACTGGGGTGGTCGTGCGAGGACACCGCCATCGACATGACGACCACGTGGGGCCGCTGGCCCAACTCCACCAGCACGGAGGCTAAGTTCGCCGCGGCGGGGATGACGCCGGGGGCGATCGGGTACGTGAAGTACACCGCCGATACGCCGTCCACAGCGGCCGGCAACGTACTGCGGTCGTGCAAGTCCCCAATCACCACTGATGCGCCCTTGTGGCGCAGTGCGTCCACACGCCCGTTGTCAGTGCGGGTCAGCACTCGAACGTTGCGGCCCTGAGCAACAAGTCGGTCGACCACGGTGGCACCGGTGTTTCCATGCCTGCCGGTGCCGCCGATCACCAGTACATCGGGCGGGGGCCCAACCAACGGAGATAGTTGCATCATGCAACTTAAACTAGCGGTCGGCCAGCTTGGATGCAAGCGCCACGCCGATGGTCGCCGACGGCGTTATGTGCGTTGGTTCGCGGAGCGAGACTGGATGTTTCGCGGCGGCACCATATTCGGATCGGTGGCGCCCTTGGTCGACAACATGCGGACGTTGTCGCGGGGCACCCGACGGCCCGTTCTGGTGTTGACGATGCGCAGTTCGACGGGATCGCCACTCTGGTCGCTCGGCTGCAAAGGTGGGCATTTGGCGGTGGCACCCCACTTGTCGCCCCAGGCCACCATGGCCATCAAGACGGGCTGCAGATCGCGTCCCTTCTCGGTGAGCCGGTATTCGTATCGGTTCCCCGAATCGCCGTAGGGCACACGGGTCACCACGGCGTGGTCGGACAGCCAGTTGAGCCGATCGGTAAGCGTGTTACGGGCGATGCCGAGGCGCCGTTGAATGTCGTCGAAGCGAGTGACGCCAAAAAAGATGTCGCGCACGACCAGCAGCGACCACCAATCGCCGACCACCTCGAGCGTCTGGGCAACCGAGCAATTCAGCTCTTCAAACGATGCGCGCCGCATAGCATCAGGCTAGACGGCCCGCAGCAAAATCATCTAGTAATGCAACTCAGGCGGATGGTCACTCGTGCCGGAATTTCACTCCTGCTCAGGCGCTACGATTCCGGCGGTTTTGGCCAGCCAGTTGGGCGCGAGCACCGATAGGCCGGTGGCCGCTGCGGTCGCGCCGGCCACCCCGGTCCAGGCGACCGGCCCGAGCGGCGTGCATCCGAAGAAGTGGCTGACGCCGGGCGTCTGGACGATCGCGACCAGAACCGCTGAGCTACCCAACGCCGTCGCCACGACCAGCGGGCTGTGCCGCCGGGTCAGCAGCGTCTGGGCCAGCTGCGTCGTCACCAATGCCGTCAGTCCCATTGTCGACGTGCGTCTTTCGGTGCCCGGAGTCCAACGCCCGATAGCCCAGGCCGCGGTCGCGCCGGCGGCCGTCACGGCGCCGCGGGTGACGATCTGGCGCATCAGCGGAGCGTCCAGCGAAGGTGTCGGCGCGGTGAGCACCGATTGCTGATAGGCACGCCTGGCCTCGTCGGCCTCTTCCTCGGTGTCGTATTCGTCGGCCTCGGGTTCGTCGAACTGCGGGGTGACGGCGACGGCGAGCGCCGGGAACATGTCGGTCAGCAGGTTCACCAGCAGCAGCTGACGGGTGCCCACTGGCGCCCGTCCACTGCCCAAGGCCGTGCCGATGATGGTGAACAGCACCTCGCCGACATTGCCGCCGACCAATATGGTCACCGCGTCGCGCACGCCGGCCCACATGCTGCGGCCCTCGACCAATGCGTCGAGCAGCACGCCCAGGTCGTCCTCCGTCAACACGATGTCGGCGGCGCCGCGGGCGGCTGAGGACCCTCGACCGCTCAC
>NZ_DATMLH010000250.1:0-13595 GCF_035570115.1 Mycobacterium sp. | reverse complement strand
GACACGATCGCCCCCGGGATGTCCTTGGGGTGCAAGTGGGTGCCGGCGATGTCGTCGAGGTCGACCTTCCACACCACGCGCACTCCCAGATCGATCACCCGCCGGCGGGCCTCTTCGAGCGAAGGCATCTGGAATATGGCCATGTAGCCGCTGTCGGATCCGCGACGGGCGAGATAGCGCCCGGCGGTGGTGTCGGGTTGTACGGGAGAGACCACCTCCACGAAGGTGTCCCCAACGGGAAATACGGCGTTGATCAGCCCGAACTCTCCGACCCCCGGATCGTGGAACGGATCCGGCCAGCCAAACGTCTCCTGGAGAGCGGTGGCGGTCTTCTCGCAGTCGTGGGCGACCAGCGCCACCTGGCGTAGACGAGGACCGGGCAATGGGTCTGGCATAAGCACCCTCCCATGGCGGAGACGTACGACCACCGTACCTGGGCTCCAACGGAGCGTGCCCTACGTCCTGCCAGCACCGAGCTCGGCCATCAATCGACATCTTCCTTGCAAACCCGATGACGGTAATATGCGGCTGCTCAACGGGCTTCAACCCGCGTCCTTATGCATGTGTGTTGCGGTCTAGGCGGTCGGTGCGGGGACGGTAGTCCAGGCGCGTTGGGCGAGGAGGCGCATGCCGTTGAGTCCGACGATGACGGTGGATCCTTCGTGGCCGGCGACGCCGAGGGGCAGCGGTAGGTGTCCGAGAAGGTCCCAGAGGACGAGTCCGGTGATGAAGGTGGTCGCAATGGCCAGGTTGGCGATCACGATGCGGCGGGCGCGGCGCGATAGTGCGATCACCGCGGGGAGGGTGGCCAGGTCGTCACGGACGATGACGGCGTCGGCGGTCTCGAGGGCCAGATCGGATCCGGCGCGGCCCATCGCGACGCCGGTGTGTGCGGCGGCTAAGGCGGGGGCGTCGTTGACGCCGTCCCCGACGAGCAGCACGCGCCGCCCGGCGTCCTCAAGCTCGCGGACAGCGGTGACCTTGTCTTGCGGCAGCAGCCCGGCGCGGATGTCGGTGATTCCGATGTGCCCGGCGAGTGTGGTTGCGGCGCGGGCGTTGTCGCCGGTCAGCAGGACCGGTGCGGTGCCGGTGAGTGCGGTCAGTTCGGCGACGGTGTCAACGGCTCCGGGGCGCAGTTGGTCGGCCAGTGCCAGGATGCCGGCTGGGACACCGTCGGCGACGACGATGACTACGGTTTTGCCGGCGGCTTCCAAGGCGGCCACCGCGGCGGTTATTGGCCTCGAGGTATCGGCGTCGGACAGCAGGTGCCGGGGGCTGCCGACTTCGACGCTGTGACCGTCGATGTTGGCACGGACCCCGCGTCCGGGCGCCGAGTCGAAATCTTGGGCCGTGGGCAGCCGTAGGCCGCATTCGGTGGCGGCGGCCACGATCGCTCGAGCCAGCGGGTGTTCGCTCGGGTGTTCGGCTGCCGCGGCCCAGGTAAGGATGGTGTCGGAGTCGTAGCGCGCCTCGTCGAGTGTTTCGACGTCGGTCAGTTGGGGTGCACCCTGGGTCAGGGTGCCGGTCTTGTCGAACGCCACCGCGGTGATCGAGCCGAGTTGTTCCATCACGACCGCGGATTTGACCAGGACGCCGTTGCGTCCGGCGGTGGCCATCGCGGCCAGCAGCGGCGGCATGGTCGCCAGCACCACCGCGCACGGGGACGCGACGATCATGAAGGTCATTGCTCGCAGCAGCGCGGGCTGCAGCGCGGCGCCCAGGGCGAGCGGGATGAAGAACACTGCCAAGGTGGCGGCCACGACGCCGATCGAGTAGTACTGCTCGACCTTCTCGATGAACAACTGGGCTTTGGCTTTGGTGGCCGACGCCTCCTGCACCATGGTCACGATGCGCGCGATGACGGTGTCGGCAGCGGCTCGGTCGATCCGAATCCTTAGCACCCCGGTGCCATTGAGCGTGCCGGCGAACACCTCGTCGCCGGGGTTTTTGGCCACCGGTAGCGGTTCACCGGTGATCGACGCCTGATCCACGTCGCTGGCCCCGGAGATGACCTGCCCGTCGCCGCCGATCCGCTCACCGGGGCGTACCACGATCAGGTCCCCGACCGACAGAGCGGCCGCATCGACCACCGTCTCGTCTCCGGATTCGGTGATCACGGTGGCACTCTCGGGGGCCAGATCAAGCAGGCTGCGCACCGAATCGGCGGTTCGCTGAGTCAGAAACGCTTCCAGCGCACCGGATGTGGCGAAGATGACGATCAACAGTCCGCCGTCGAGGACTTGGCCGATCGCGGCGGCCCCGATCGCGGCCACGATCATCAGCAGATCGACATCGAGCGACTTTTTCCGCAACGCCTGCAGTCCGGCCAGCGCGGGTTCCCACCCGCCGGTGACATAGCAAGCCAGATACAGCGTCCACCATGTCCACGCTGGCGCTCCACCGAACTGGGCAGCCAACCCCAGCACGAACAGCACTGTGGCCACCGTCGCCCACCGGACCTCGGACAGCCTGAACGGACGTGTCCGGGCCGTCGGTTGACGATCGGCGGCAACGGCCGCGCGGGAGCGGTCCAAGACCGGAGGCGACATCGGGAACTCCACATGTGGGAAGACGGCAGGACATCGCCCACGATACAGGAATATATGAACACGTCTTCATAAGATCATTCGGGTAGGATGCAGCCATGGGTCACGGCATCGAGGGCAAAACCACCCCGCCCGCGCAGCTCGACGCCGAGTCGGCGGCATCGGTCGCCGCGACGCTGCAGGCGCTGGCGACACCGAGCCGGCTGCGGATCCTGACCCGCCTGCGGCACGGCGCGTGCTCAGTCAACGACCTCTCCGCAGCTGTGGAGATGGAACAGTCGGCGGTCTCCCACCAGTTACGACTGCTGCGCGCGATGGGATTGGTCACCGGCGCCCGCAACGGACGCAGCGTGATCTACGCGCTTTACGACAACCACGTCGCAATGCTCCTCGACGAGGCCGTCTATCACGTCGAACACCTCGGACTTGGCGTCCCCGACGAACCCTCCGCCACCGCCTAAAGGGCTGGCGTGCCCCGGGCGCCCTAGTCACCAGACTGCGCCCAATTGTGTCGCGGATTGTTCTCGTCAGGGTGCTAGTTGGCACTCGGAGTTTTGCTTGTCAGGGCCATCGACGGCGACGTCCGACTAGTGGCCCGAACGCGGCGCGTCGCGTTCGACGGCGGGGCCGCCAATTGGTCCAGCAACTCATTACTTGAAATTTCATGTAGATCTATTACCGTGGAGCCTATGACTACATCGGGCTCGAGTTCCCCTCAAGAATCCTCCGGATCGCTCGTCGATTTCGATGCCCTCTACCGCGGCGAAAGTCCGGGCGAGGGCATCGCGCCGGTGACCACACCGCCATGGGATACCAACGCGCCCAGCGAAAGTGTGATCGGATGGCAGACCGGCGGCTGGGTCCACGGTGATGTCCTGGACATCGGCTGCGGGCTCGGCGACAACTCCGTCTACCTGGCCGAGAACGGTCACACTGTGACCGGGTTGGACATCTCACCCACCGCCCTGGCCACCGCCGAACAGCGGGCCCGGGACGCCGGCGTCGAGGTGACGTTCGCGGTGGCCGACTCCACCAAGCTCGACGGTTACACCGACGCGTTCGACACTGTGGTCGACAGTGGCCTGTTCCACAGCCTCAACGACGACGGCAGACGTAGTTACGCCGCCGCCGTGCACCGAGCCGCCCGGCCCGGCGCCACCCTGTTACTCAGCTGCTTCTCCGATGCCAACCCAATCAGCACCGAAGGATGGCGCCCGGCGGTGTCCGAAGAAACGCTGCGCCAGGTCCTCGGCGGCGCCGGTTGGGACATCGTGTCTCTGGAGCCTGCCGCACTGCGCGGCGAATTGGACGGCGCACCTGTCGAAATGGCGTTCTGGTACCTGCGCGCGCAACGGCGCTGAGCGACCCGGTCCGCGCCCGTCCGATCGCGCTTGGGCAACCCCTCGAGGCATCGGGCGAGCAGGCCTGTCGGCGGTCTGTCGCCCGATGCCTTCGCCATACCGTCGACGGCGGACCCGCCGGTCAGCGTCATGACCCAGGCTCACCCCGCTGGCGCTGTGCCTGGGTCAGGTCCGGACGATGACGGTGCCGGTCTTTCCGGGACGGCCGACGTGCTGGACCGCATCGGTGATCTGGTCGAGGGCGTAGGTGCCGGCGACGTCGAATTGGTCGGTTTGTGTGCTGGCGATGGCGGTGACGCCGGCGATGTCGGAGGCGCGCCGTTCCGGCGAGACGCTGCTGAGCCAACGACCGATGGACAGCCCGCGGATACCGATTTCGCCGCCCAGCAGGTTCGCTGCATCTAGAGGGATGTTTTCTTCGGCCATCGCTCCGTAGCTGATCAGCGTTCCCCCGGAAGACAATACGGAGATCAGCTGCCCGGCGATCGTGCCGCCGACGGGATCTAACGCCACCGGGATTTGGCGGCCGTGGGCAATGTCACGAATCTGCTGTACCCAGTCGGGGCTGTCGGTGGAAACGACCGGCACGTTCGGGTGGCGGGCGCCGAGTTCTCGGGCACGGTCGGCACTGCGGACGACGCTAATCGTGGCGATGTGATGGTGCTGCGCGCTGGTGGTGAATAGCCGGCCGACCGAGGAGTTGGCTGCATTGTTGATGATGATGCCATCCACTCCGACCGAGAAGTGTTCCTGGGCAGAACGGTAGAGCAGCAGGGCGGTGAGCGGATTGCACACCATCTGCGCGGCGACATCGTCGCTGACCGAGTCCGGAACGGGGACGGCGACTTCGGCGGAGACGTTGATGCGCTGTGCCCAGGAACCGGGGTTGGGGAACACGGTGACGCGGGCGCCGACCGGTGGGGTGCCGACCCCCGGTCCGGTCGCCACCACGACGCCGGTGGCTTCCAGGCCCGCGACGGTGCGCTGTCCGGGCTGCGGTGGGCCGAAACTGGCGCCGATGAGGTCACCGGGGTGGATCGGGAATGCACGCACGTCGACCTGGACGTGTCCGGGTCCCGGCATCGGCGGATCGGCGATGTCGGTGGCTTGCAGAACATCGGCGGGGTCGCCTGAAGAGGCGTAAGTGATGGCGCGTATCACCAGTGGTCATATCCTTCTATATCGGTGCGGCAGTGCAGCTGCCAGCCGATACGTTTCGGCCGGCTCGACCGCCGGTACCGTCATTGGCGCGGTTTCGCCGCACCGATGGGCGTAAGTGCGATAACCGGGATGATCCGTGACGTCATGCGCTGGTACTCAGCGAATCCCGGATGCCGCTCGGACTGCAGCGCATACTTCTCGTCGCGTTCGTCGCCCCGCAGTTCGGTGGCATGCACGTCGACGATGTCGTCGCCGACCTCGATGCGGGCGTCAGGATTCGCCTTCAAATTCCAGTACCAGTCCGGGTTGTCGTCGGAACCGCGGTTGGAGGGGAACACGAGATACCGGTCGCGGTCGGCCATGTACATCATGATGTTGGTCCGTAGCTTCCCGCTGCGGGCGCCGACGGAATGCAGGACGACCAGCGGCGCCCCCTCGAACGGCCCGCCGACGCGACCGTGGTTCGCGCGGAACTCGGCAATATTGTGCGCGTTGAAGTCCTGGCCGTCGCTCATCGTGTCTCCTTACTTTGAGTGATTACTCGTACCGATCCGATAACCCGTTTGCTGCCTTGGCTGTTCATGGCTGCAGCACAAGCTTTCCGCGGGTGTGCCGCCGTTCCAGCTCCCGAAATGCGTCCCGCACATCGCCGAGGGCGAACACTCCGGCGATCGGTACGTCCAGCTCGCCGCGTGTCACAAGGTCGGCCAGCTCGGCGACCACCGCCGCGGTCGCAGCATCAGCGCCGCCCGCTGACAACACGCCGTACTGCTTCACGGCCGCGAAATCGGCTATGGTGTCGACCTTCTCGCGCGGGACATGGAGATCGTCGACCGCCATGGCGACATATCCACCACCAAAGAAATCCAGCAGGGCGTCGATGCGCCCGGACGGTGCGGCGGCACGCAGCCGGGCCGAAAGGTCGTCACCATAGTTGACTGGGACCGCGCCGTGGTCGGCGAGCCAGTCATCGTTGGAGGGGCCGGCGATGCCCAGGACGGTGGCCCCGGCGCGTCGGGCGAGTTGCACCGCGATCGAACCGACACCGCCGGCCGCGCCCGCGATCGCGACTGTCTGTCCCTGTTCGAGGCGCACCGCCCGGACCGCGGCATAGGCGGTGGCGCCCGCGACAAACAGCGACCCGGCCACCTCCCATGACACCTCCGGCGGCTTGGCGGTCACCTGGGTTTCCGGCACTGTCACGTATTCGGCGTGGCTGGACCGGCGCATCGAAAATCCGATCACCTCATCGCCCACCGCGAAATCGGCTACCCCGGTCCCCGTTTCGACCACTACCCCCGCCAAATCGCTGCCTTGGCCGGAGGGAAAGGTGGCTGGGAACTGGTCGTCCAGGACGCCGCTGCGAATCACCGCCTCGCTGATGTTGATGCCGGCTGCTCTGACCTCAACCAGAATCTCACCGGCGCCCGGGACTGGGCGGGGTACCTCGCGCACATCGAGGACATCGACGTCGCCGTACGAATCGAACTGCACTGCTTTAGACATGAGCACCACAGTAATAGACTTAGATGAAATTTCAAGTACTAAGCGGGTATGCCGTTGACTCTATGATGGAAACATCAAGTTAGGGGTTTACGCTTGACCCTATGAGTGACGGTCCTAACGCAGCAAATGCTCGCTGGCTCAGCGAGACTGAGCTAAGGGCGTGGCTCCCATTTAGTGCGACGATGATGGCCCTGACAAGCGCTCTTGAAACCCAACTGCGGCGCGACGCGAAGCTGTCACTGTTCGGCTACTTCGTACTCGCGGGGCTGAGCGAGGCACCCGACCGGACGATGACGATGACCCATGTCGCGCTGCTGGCAAGCGGATCCTTGTCACGGGTCTCGCATGCGGTCTCGGCGCTGGAGAACCGGGGTTGGGTCACCCGGCGGCCCGATCCCGAGGACGGCCGCATCACCTTGGTGACACTCACCGATGCCGGCCACCAGAAAGTGACAGAGAGTTCACCCGGTCACGTGGAAACCGTCCGCCGCTTGGTGATCGATCCGCTCACGCCGCAGCAGCTGCGCCAACTGGGCCGCGCGTCGGACGTCATCCTGGCCGAGCTGAATACAACCGGAGAGCGACCACTGTGGGAGGACCGGCTGCGAGGGTGACGATGCCCGGCGCCGAGCGCGATCTCGGCGCCGTCCGGGCGATCAGCGACGACAAGCCGACGGTCACCCTGGAGGCGCCACGTGATCCGGACCGGGTCAGCAGCTTCCTCAATATCCGGGTCAAAGACATTGCGGCTGTGTACGCCGAATGGAGCGCCCGGGGTGCTCAATTCCTGACGCCGCCGAAACAGCACCAGTACGAGATCCGTTGCTACATACGCGATCCTGATGGCCATTTGATCGAAGTGGGACAAACGACGGACCCAGAGGGCGACTGGGCGCCCGCTCAATGGCCATCGAGAGCGCCCGTTGAGGAGTATGAGTGAATGCCGAGATCGCCAGCGATGCCGCGGGCCGCGGTTGTTAGTACTAGAACGCTGAGGAGTATTCGGCCATGACCACCGCGATCATCGGCACTGGCGGGCTCGGATCGGTCATCGCCCGCCAGCTCGCCTCCGGCGGCGAGACCCTGCGGCTTTCGAGCGCCAATCAGTCGGCACGAACGCTGGCTGCCGAGATCGGTCGAGCTGCCGTCGTCGGCGTCGACAACCGCGACGCGTTGCGGGGCGCTGATGCCGTCGTGCTCGCGTTGCGCTTTCCCGCCCTGACGGAGGAGACGAACGACGTTGCCTTGTGCGTCCGTGGCGAGCGGGTTGCTCGGAATGACTACGAGCTTGTCGATCAGCGGGTCGGCGATCTCGTTGATGACGCCGTGATCGGTTCACCGCTCCGGCCGGAGAATCTGTAACCGATGATGCGACTCGTATGTGACACATGACTCGACTCATCACGATGGTGGAGCTAAGGGGACTCGAACCCCTCTCTTGACCAGGGAAACGCCGTCTCAGCTGCGGTTTCGCTCCATCTCGTTCCGATTTAGTCCCGCTTATTACCTGCGGTTTCGTTAAGAGTCTTGACGGCGTCAAGAGCCGTCGGCCGAGTCCACGCCTCAGCGAAAAGCGTGCCGCGGCACCACGGAAAGATGACCTAGCTTTGCTCATCAGCCCGGCAGTCCGGAGATCTGACCATTCGAGTCGCATGACTGGTTCGGGCCCAACGGCGCCCCCAGCTTTGTGGGTCCACGTTGAAGTCGGCAGGCGCCGGGTTCGACATGATCAATGCAGCGGCAATGCCCGTCGCGTCTTAAGGCCCTGAGGCCGAGAACTCGGAGCCGGACTACGACGAACGCACGCCGAGTTGTCAGGGGGCCAACGACACCGCGATGACCTTGTCGCTACTCATGTCGTTGGCATACAGCGTTTTACGGTCGGCACTGAAGGCCAGATAGCCCGGAGAACCGTCGACGGGTATGGTCTCGACGATCTGCGGTGGGACTGTTGTGGTGTCGAGCACGTCGACGCATTTACCTGCGCCTGAGCTGACGTAGGCGCGGGTGTCGTCGCCGATGAGGCCCAGTGGGTCCAAATGAACATTGATCGAACTCGCCAGCATCGTTGTGAGATCGATGACGCGAAACAAGCCCGCGACTTCACTGATCCAGTGCACCATGTACAGCCGGTCGCCGC
Organism: Mycobacterium sp.; assembly: GCF_035570115.1. Taxonomy (GTDB): domain Bacteria; phylum Actinomycetota; class Actinomycetes; order Mycobacteriales; family Mycobacteriaceae; genus Mycobacterium. Next base: position 4,881 of record NZ_DATMLH010000250.1, on the reverse strand, counting down.
GTGGTGGCAGGAAGACCCAAAATGGGTTCTGGGCGACCGGAACTCGTGTCACCGCGGGGGGCGTGACCGTGGTGTCGATTACCGAGATCAGCTTGTCGTTGGGATGCGCCACGTATACCCGTGAGCCGTCGGCCGAGACGACCATCCCGATGGGGATGAGGCCGAGGTCGATCTCGTCGACCACCGTATTGGTGGTGGCGCTGATCTCGAGGACGCGAAAGCCTTCCTGATCACACAGGTAGAGCCCGCCGCGGCGGGTGTCGGCCAGTCCGGACGGAGATATCTGGTTACCGTTGAAGGTACCGCACGGAAAGCTCGCCGTCGCAGTCTGCGACGTCAGGCTTACCACGGTCATCGACATGTCGGAGCCCTTGAGCACGTAGAGATTCGGGTCGGACGCGGCACTCGCCGCATCGACGACGGCCAACCACCACGGCCCGTCTCCCACGTCGATGCGACCGGTGACGGTATTGGTATCGGTGTCGATCACGACGACTTGGCTGCCGCTCTCGACGGCGACAAATACATGGTTGCCGTACGTCACGAGATTTTCGGACTCGGCCCCGACGGTGATTTCGGTGATCTGATGTGACCCCATGTGGTCTATCGTAACGACGACAACAAGTGCACACCGGGCATTTACGACCGCCGAGAGGATTGCGGCACAACCCAAGCCGAAAACCGACGTTCAACTCAACCTGAATGCACATTCGGTGAATTCGCTATGCCTGCTCGCTGGCTTGGCATGCGATTGAGTGGAATAGCATGCCGGACCTCGACTTCAGCCGTATGCTTTCAGCCACTCGCTGCGGCGCGGAGGGATAACCATGGATTTGTCGATGGGCGATGGACCATGGCCGGTTTCGTGGGAACCGGCGGTAGCGTTGGCACGCAGCCGCGGCGAGCACCCCGACGCGCTGTTGCGCGATCACCGACTGGCCGCTCACCGCGTCCTGGACAGGATGGCCGCTGCGGCGGCCGAAGTGCACGACGAGGCGCTCGGCGCGCGGCAGGCCATGCGTGCCTTGCTCATCGAAACCCTAACTGCCCTGCCATGGTTGACACCGACCCGGGAACACCCCGCTCACTCGACTGAGAACAATTGCGCCCCTTGCGGATCCGAGTCTCTCGCCTCTGCCGCTGCTCACTCCTACACGGCGCCGGGGACGCTGATCAACGATGACGGTGTCAGCGGTCTGACCGCCTTGGCCCGAGCGCTGGTCGGCAGCGACGCCGCCACCGCCATCCGCCGCCTGGCAGCGGCCGCGCGAGCCGCCGAGGGGCGCATTCCCAATCTTTTTCCCGGCGCGCAGGCCGACTCCTCGGCCGATTTGGCGCTGCTCGCGGGAGCCCCAGTACATCCCCACGAGACCCGCTCGGGCCCCACGTTGGCCGAGGCGCACACCCTCAACGGCGCCTTCTGGACCAATCTTGTTCGCACCGTGTCACTAACGACGGTCTCCCCGTGTCAAGCCACGCTGGACAGATTGAGTCTCGACGACTTGGACGAATACCCGCCGCCGACGGGCACGGCCACCAACACCACCGGGATAGGACGCGTCGACGTCCCCGACCCCTGCGGCCCGGCTCCGCTGATGACCATCCACGGTCAGGGGTTCGGTGCCCAGCGGCCTTCCAACATCAACGTCATCGTCGCCACGTGGGATACGCACGCTTCGCAGCTGGTCTACCAGATCGCCCAGAACGTGAGTTGGGCCGATGACACCATCGTCGCCCAACTCACCTCAACCGTCGTACCGGGATACGCCGCGTTCGCCGAGCTAAATTTCGTCAAGGAATACAACGACTGGGCGGACGCCCGAAATACTCGGCTCACCAACAAGATGCATGCGAACGGCTGCCCCGGGCGCTGGACCGTCGAGGTACATCTGGCGCTTAGCCCCGATCCCAACCCAGCGGCCGCCTACCACGCCGGTGCCCCCGTGTTGATCGGGCAGTTGTCCCCCACAATCGGCTCAGCCCAGATGTGGGACGCCGACACAGTGCATCTGCATGCTGGCGACACTTTCCGGATTGCGTGGCGGGTCTACGGCGCCGACACATTCGCCCTTCGACCCGCGGATGACGTGAGCGGCGGTGCCGCTGAGATCCTCACCGCGGCAGGCTATCCGGCATCGGGGGCGGTGCTGACGCCGCAGGACGGCTATTTGACGTTCACTGCGCCTGCGACCCCGGTCCGGGCATCGTTCGTGCTCGCCGCCGACAACGGCTGCGGCACCGCGTGGGTTGAGATGGCGATCGTTGTGACCATCCCCCCACTGGCACCGGCCACGGTGACTGTGTTCCAGGCCCTGGCCGTGGACGCCGACGTCACCGTCACTCCGGGCACGGGCGGAGAAGTTCTCAATCCTGCTACTGGCAACACTATTCCGCTGGTCGCCGGTAAGCGCACCGTTGTGCGAATCGACTGGTGGCTGGGGACCGAGCAACCGCCCTCCACAGATCTGCTCTTGGCGCAGGCATCCGTGACGGTCAGCGGAGACATGCTGCCGCACGGAGGAGTCACCCTACAGCCGTTCTTGTCCACCGCCGATTCCGCGCCGCCCGCCGACCCCATCGTTCAGGCCAGCGGGCCAGGCTTCACGTCGCTAGCGCAGTATCAGCAATGGGTTGCCGGTGGCGGGCGCACCAACCCGTTTTATGTGGTACTACCGCCCGACCTCTGCCTTGGTGGCACCATCTTGGGCACCCCGAGACAAGCGTTGACCGTCATCGATGCGACCATCACCGTCACGGTTAACGGTGGCACGGAGAGTTGGACGCTGAATGCCGGCATCGAAGTCACCTTCCATCCGCGTCGCGCGCTGACGCTGCGCTACGTGCCGTTCGCGTTGTCCGCCTCGGTCCTTCCACCTGACGACGGGCAGTGCGCCGCGGCGCTGCAGACTGCGGGAGCGCTTTTGCCGGTGCCGGACCCAGACGTCGTTAGGTTGCCTGGCCCGTTCTTGGTTGACGACGGTCATTTGATCGAGGACTTGGTGGCTCAACGGACTGCGCTGCAGGGTGCGCAATCGGATTCCTGGCGTGACGAGATATGGATAGTTATGGGAACACCGGACGAAGGGGGGGTGAGCATGGGCGAATACGTGATAGCGGCCAGTACTGATTCACTCGTCTGCGTCCACGAGATCGGGCACGAGTACCACCAGAACCACCTCAACGTTTGCGGCAACGTGCCACAAAGCGATCCGATGTCCACCTGGCCCGACAACGGATACGTGCCGATCGAGGGCTGGGACGAGTGGGACAACGCCGATGTGGCACCCGGGCGACTCGAAGTGATGGCCTACCGCTACTGCGCCGGCCCGGGATGGATCCACCCCGAGCGCTGGCGGCGCATCTTCCTGCAAGCAGGACCACCCGCATGACCAGCGTGGCGGTGACGGGCACGATCGCTCAGGACGGCACCTTCCGCCCGGGCTGGTGGAGCGTTGCGCCTGATTCGCCGCCGACCGCGAATGTCAGCGCGGACTGGTCGGTCGCCGCGCTCGATGAAGACGAACGGGTGCTCGCCGCGGCCCCGGCGGTGATCACCGAGCTGCCCTGCTCCCCCGCGGGCCCGGCCGCAAGATTCCGGGCGGCTCTCCCCGTTCCGGCTGCCGCGGCCTTCGTCGTGGTGACACACGCTGGCGCGGAGACCTATCGGCGCCCGGTGCCTCCCCCGGCCGGAGTGCACCTTGAGTTCGACGAAGCCGAGGGTGCGCTGTCATCGGGTGAACCGCTGCACGTGCCGGTAAGGATCAGCGGACCCATCGGGCCCGGCTCACATCTCATCGCGCTGTGGGAATCGCCGTTTCAACGGCCGCTGCCGCTGGGCCTCACCGACCTCGGCTCTGGAGCGCCTGCCGTCGTCACCGTCGACCTCAGCACACTTCCCGGCGGTGACGCCTGTCGGCTGCGGGTGGTTTACAACGACGGGGTGCGCACCACCGAGGTCGCCAGCAGACCTCTGGCGGTGCCCGCCCGACCGGCCACGCCCGTTATCGAAGCCCCCGCATCCGGGCACAGCATGTCCGAACACGGGTGGCTGAGTCTGCGGGGACGATTGGACGGCGACGGCGACCCCGCAGCCTTGCAATGGCTGCTGGACGGCACCCCGATCGGACGCGGGGCCTGGGTCGGGCACGCACGGCCGGGCGTCGGCCGCCACACCCTGACTCTGCGCCACGGCGACGAGTCGGCATCGATTCCCATCACCGTCACCGCCGCCCCCGAGCCGACCGTGCCGCCAGCATGGCAGCCACCCTGGCGCAGCCGTCCGCTGACCAAATACGGGACACCTGCGCGGCCAACGAGTTTCGGCAACCGACCGGAGTTTGATGGACGCGATTGACGTCATTGCACAGTGGCAGAGCCTGTTTTGCAATCACGGTGCAGACGAAGACGAGTCCGATCCCTATCTGTGGACGATCGGAGTGGTCTTCGACGGTTGTCGCGATGACCAAGACAGAGCGTTTCAGCGCCTCCGCCTACGTCCTAGTGCCAGCTGCTGAGCGGCAGGGTTAGTCCCGATCGACGTCACGTTTGCGGGATCAACCGCGACGTCGTTGAACGCGCCCGGTCGGAAAGCAATAGGGGCAGTGACGGATCCGCTGAGTATTTTTGCCGGTAAGCCTCGTCGACAGCAGCGATCGAGACAGAGTCCCTATCCAGGATGAGGCTGACCTTGTACTGCACACCCTCCGCGTCGACGTACGCCTGCGAGCCAGTGGCGTGGCGGTACCAGAACCCGTTCTTCCCGAACCCGGATCGGACATACAAGTCGTCGCCGACTCGTACGACCCAGACCGGAGTCCAGCGGTTGTATCCGCCACCCGTACGTTCGCTGCTGATACGGATTTCCTCCCGATCGCCAATTTC
>NZ_DATMLH010000249.1:0-11542 GCF_035570115.1 Mycobacterium sp. | reverse complement strand
CGTCCGGGTGACCGCCCGTCACTTTGTCACCCGACAGCCCGGTGGCCGCACGCTGGTGCGCCAGCAACTCGACCAGCGCGGTGTGCTCGGCGCCCTTGTCGGGCGGCTGATGGTCAAGAAGACCAAGCGCTTCCTCGAACTGGAGGCCCAAGGCCTCAAAGCGTGCGCAGAGCAGCGAAGCCGCGCCGATGGCCCGCGCTCCTGACCTGGACCGCCGTAGGCAACTTCTCGATGCACTCGTCGACGAGTTCGCGGCGGGCGGCGTCGGCGACCGGTCGTTGCGCGACGTGGCCGCCGCGGTCGGCACCAGCCACCGAATGCTGTTGCACCATTTCGGGTCTCGGGAAGGCTTGCTGATCGCGGTCGTCGAGCAGGCCGAGCGCCGCCAGATGGCCCTGGTCCCCGATTTACCCATGAGTCCGGCCGAGGGATTCGCCGCGATGTGGGCCGACCTTCGTCGCCCCGAGCTACGGCAGCTCGAACGCCTTTTCTTCGAGTGTTACTCGCGGGCGGCCCAGGGCGAAAAGCCGTTCACGCGTATGGTTCCCGGCGCCGTCGATGGCTGGCTGCGGGAGGTCGAGGCCGCCGCCGAGGTTCCATACGATGCTGCGATGGCACGGCTCGGGCTGGCCGTCACTCGTGGACTGCTGCTGGACCTTGTCGCGACCGAAGATGAGGCTGGCGTCGATGCGGCGGCGAAAGCGTTCGTGAATCTGCTAAGCGGTTACCACCCGGCGGTTGGCCCGTGAGCCGGTGCTCACCCCGAAGAACCGGTATTCCGCGGGTCTTAGCGATCGAGTGGATCGCCAGTACTGCCAGGTCATCCCGCTCCACAGCGTCCGGTTGACGCCGTGCTCGTCGAGGTACCAGCTGCTGCAGCCGCCGGTGTTCCAGACCGAGCCGGCCAGCTTGTCCTGCAACCCGGTGTTGAAGCGGTCCTGAGCTGAGCGGCTGGGCGCCAACGCCTGCGCACCGAACTTCTCGACCGTCGCGATCGCCTCGGCCACGTAGTGGATCTGCGACTCGATCATGAAGACCACCGAGGTGTGACCCAGCCCGGTGTTGGGCCCAAGCAGGAAAAAGAGATTCGGCATGTCGGCCACCGCGATGCCGCGATGCGCCACCACGCCCTCCCGGTTCCAGCGGTCCACCAGATCCTCGCCGCGCGGACCCTTGACGTCGACATAGGTGTAGGAGTCGGTGGTGTGAAACCCGGTGGCCCAGACGATCACGTCCACCGGGTGCTCGATGCCGTCGTCGGTGACGATGCCGTCGGGGGTGATGCGGGTGATCCGGTCGGTGATCAGCGTCGTCTTCGGGTTGGCGACCGCCTGGTAGTAGTTGGCGGCGTAGAGGATTCGCTTGCAGCCGGCCCGGTAGCGCGGCGTGAGCCTGCGGCGGAGCTCCTTGTCGCGAACGCTGCGCCGGATGTTCCACTTGCCGACCAATTCGACGGCGCGCAGCAGGCTCGGGCGTTGCGTCATCGCGTAGCCCAGGCCCTCGAGCCCCCAGTAGATTCCCGACCGCACCGCCAGCCGTAGTCCGGGCACATTCGCGAACGCTTGGCGTAGCCGGTCCGGCAGCAGACTATTCGGCCGCGGCACCACCCACGGCGGAGTGCGCTGATACAGCTGCACCTCGGCCACACCGGCGTCGCGGCGCACCAACTCCGGCACGATCTGAATGGCGCTGGCCCCGGTGCCGATCACCGCCACCCGCTTGCCGGCCAGATCGACGCTGTGGTCCCACTGCGCGGAATGGAAAGCGGCACCGCGGAATTCATCCATGCCGTCGATGTCCGGTAGCCGCGGGATATGCAGCGCGCCGGCACCAGAGATCAAAAACTGGGCGACATACTCCTGTCCGGACTTGGTGAACACATGCCAGCGGTATTCACTGTCATCCCAATGCGCGCGATCCACCAGCGAACCGAACCGGATGTAGCGACGCAGCCCGTACTTCTCGGTGACGCCCTTGAGGTAGTCGAGGATCTCGGGCTGCGGTGAGAACAGCTTGCTCCACGTGGCCTTCGGCTCGAACGAGAACGAGTACAGGTGCGACGGCACATCGCAGGCGCAGCCGGGGTAGCTGTTGTCCCGCCAGGTGCCGCCGACCTCGTCGGCCTTCTCCAGGATGACGAAGTCCACCCCTTGGCGCTGCAGCGCGATGCCCATCCCCAGCCCGGCGAAACCCGTCCCGATGATGACCGCACGGGTATGCACGGGCAGAGCCTGCGCCTCGGACCGGGTAGTCGACTCGGCAACGCTCATGTGCGCCGCTCCTCCTCATCGCTTCGTCCCCCTCGCCGCTGCGCGGCTGGGGGTGCCCCCACTGCATCGTCGCCGGCGCGGCTCATGTCCGATCGATCTTCCTTCTCAAGTACCCGGTACCCATGGTATCGGAAAAGCGTTGTCGATGGCCGCGGCGATGTCAACGCCGCCGATGCTCAGCTGGCAGCAGAGTCGTGCGGCACCGCGTCGTGGATGGGCAGATCGGGGTCCAGCTTGATGCCGAGCAGCTCGGCCGTACCACCGATGACACCCATCATGATCGTAGTCAGGTGCTCGACGAACTGGTCGCGGGGCATCCGCCGCGGGGTGTCGGGGTCGGATCCCAGCCACCAATCGGTGGCCGACGCCGCCGAGCCGAACGCGGCGAAGGCCGCGAGTTCGATCGAGGCGGGGTTGAGTTCCATCTCACGAAGCTCGTTGTTGAACATCTCGGCCATCGCCAGCGTGATCTCCCGGCCTTCGTTCAGCGTCCTCATGGTCGACTCGGACTGCTCCGGGAAGCGGCCCTGGATGAAGAACCGCAGCACGTTGGGATGCTCGTCGACCAGGTTGACGTACTCCTCGGCGCTGCGGTGGATGATCTCGCGAGCCGAGTTGGTGGCGAAGTCGACCGACGGGAAGACGGCCGCCCACAGCATGTCGCGCAGACGCTCCCCGATCGCCTGGAACAGGTCGGATTTGTCGGTGAAATGCCGGTAGATCTTGGGTTTGGCGGTGCCGGCCTCTTCGGCGATCTCGCGGACACTGAGGTCGGGCCCCAATCGGTCGATGGCGCGGAAGGCCGCCTCGACGATCTCCCGGCGCACCTTTTTGCGGTGTTCGCGCCAGCGCTCGCTGCGCGCGTCGACCTTCACCCCAGGCTTCGGGCCCGGGTGCGGCAGGGCGGGTCGGGGAATTCTGACCACGTCAAGCACCTTACCGCGTTGCAGCCGCTGACCTGGGCAGACCGGCGCCTCAGCGGTTTCGCGCCTGATGCTCCCGTGTCGATGCAGCCGGGCTGCGCTACGGCAGCGCAGCGAGATGGTGATCCCGGGATCGCTGAAGCGATCCCGCGCCGAAGCCGAGTTCGGTGGCTCCCCACTGCCCGACCGCCTGCAAGAACTCCAACAGCGACGGGTCCGGAGTGTTGGTGATGCCGAACGTGTATGCCGCGTCTTCGAGCCCCGCTAGCGACGACGTGTCGAGTTGTGAGGCCGGGATGTCGTTCGCCGCGTGACCGGAAGCGGCGTGGTGTCGCCGCACCCCTACACTCGCTGGGCCGCTACAGCATGCAGGACACGCAGCCCTCGACCTCGGTTCCTTCCAGCGCCATCTGGCGCAGCCGGATGTAGTACAGCGTCTTGATGCCCTTGCGCCAGGCATAGATCTGCGCCTTGTTCACATCGCGGGTGGTCGCGGTGTCCATGAAGAACAGCGTCAGCGAGAGCCCTTGATCCACATGCTGGGTGGCCGCCGCATAGGTGTCGATGATCTTCTCGTAGCCGATCTCGTAGGCGTCCTGGTAGTAGTCCAGGTTGTCGTTGGTCATGTAAGGCGCCGGGTAGTAGACACGGCCGATCTTGCCTTCCTTACGGATCTCGACCTTCGACACGATCGGGTGGATCGACGACGTCGAATGGTTGATGTAGGAGATCGACCCGGTCGGCGGCACCGCCTGCAGGTTCTGGTTGTAGATGCCGTGCGCCTGCACTGACTCTTTCAGCTTGCGCCAGTCGTCTTGGTCCGGGATGCGGATCTCTGCGTCGGCGAAAAGCTGGCGCACCTTCTCGCTCTTGGGTTCCCAGATCTGGTCGGTGTACTTGTCGAAGAACTCCCCCGACGCATACTTGGACTGAGCGAAGCCCTTGAAACTCGTACCGCGTTCGATCGCAATGCGATTCGATGCGCGCAGCGCATGGTAGAGCACCGTGTAGAAGTAGATGTTGGTGAAGTCGATGCCCTCTTCAGAGCCGTAGAAGATGTGTTCGCGGGCCAGATAGCCGTGCAGGTTCATCTGCCCGAGCCCGATCGCGTGCGAGTCGTTGTTGCCCTGCTCGATCGAGGGCACCGACCAGATGTGGGTCTGGTCGCTCACCGCGGTCAATGCCCGGATCGCCACCTCGATGGTCTGCGCGAAGTCCGGCGAGTCCATCGCTTTGGCGATGTTCAGCGAACCCAAGTTGCACGAAATGTCCTTGCCCACTTTGGCATACGTGAGGTCCTCGTTGAACAACGACGGCGTGGACACCTGCAGGATCTCAGAGCACAGGTTGGAGTGGGTGATCTTGCCCTCGATCGGGTTGGCCCGGTTCACCGTGTCCTCGTACATGATGTAGGGATAACCGGACTCGAATTGCAGCTCGGCCAGCGTCTGGAAGAATTCGCGGGCCTTGATCTTGGTCTTGCTGATGCGCGAATCGTCGAGCATCTCGTAGTACTTCTCGGTGACCGAGATGTCGGCGAACGGCACACCGTAGATGCGCTCGACGTCGTACGGCGAGAACAGATACATGTCCTCGTTGTTCTTGGCCAGCTCGAAGGTGATGTCGGGAATCACCACGCCCAGGCTCAGCGTCTTGATCCTGATTTTCTCGTCGGCGTTTTCCCGCTTGGTGTCCAGGAAGCGGTAGATGTCCGGGTGATGGGCATTCAGGTAGACCGCGCCGGCGCCCTGGCGGGCACCGAGCTGGTTGGCGTAAGAGAACGAGTCCTCCAGCAGCTTCATGATCGGGATGACCCCGGAAGACTGGTTCTCGATGTTCTTGATCGGCGCGCCGTGCTCGCGAATGTTGCTCAGCAGCAACGCGACTCCCCCGCCCCGCTTGGACAACTGTAGCGCGGAGTTGATCGACCGCCCGATCGATTCCATGTTGTCTTCGATGCGAAGCAAAAAGCAGCTCACCGGTTCGCCGCGCTGCTTCTTGCCCGAGTTGAGGAACGTAGGGGTGGCCGGCTGGAACCGGCCGTCGATGATCTCGTCGACGAGCTTCTCGGCCAATGCCGTGTCACCCGCGGCCAGGGTAAGCGCGACCATGACGACCCGGTCTTCGAAGCGCTCCAGATACCGCTTGCCGTCGAAAGTCTTCAACGTGTAGGAGGTGTAGTACTTGAACGCGCCCAGGAACGTCGGGAACCGGAACTTCTTGGCATACGCGCGATCCAGCAGGGTCTTGACGAAGTTGCGCGAGTACTCGTCGAGAACCTCACGTTCGTAATAGTTTTCGCGGATCAGGTAGTCGAGCTTCTCGTCCTGGTTGTGGAAGAAGACGGTGTTCTGGTTGACGTGCTGCAGGAAGTACTGATGTGCGGCTTCCCGGTCCTTGTCAAACTGAATCTTGCCGTCGGCATCGTACAGATTCAGCATCGCATTCAGGGCGTGGTAATCCGTCTCGCCCGGCAATGCGCCGTGCCCGGCGGGCGTTACACGCTCTGCAGTTGCGGCGGTTGGTGACACGTGTCGTCCTTCCAGAAGTCAGCTAGGCCCGCGCGGACGGCTTCCACGTCGTCCTCGGTTCCCATCAGTTCGAAGCGGTAGAGGTAGGGAACGCCGCACTTACCGGAGACCACGTTGCCCGCATAGGCGAATTCGGCACCGAAGTTGTTGTTGCCCGCGGCGATGACACCGCGGATCAGCGACCGGTTGTGCTCGTTGTTCAAAAAGGCGATGACCTGCTTGGGGACATAGCCACCATCATTGATGTTCGGAGTAGCGCGGCCGCCCCCGTAAGTCGGCAGCACCAGCACATACGGCCGGTCCACCTCGATGCGGCCGTGCAGCGGTATCCGCGTCGCGGGAATGCCCAGCTTCTGCACGAAGCGGTGGGTGTTCTCCGACACGCTGGAGAAATACACCAGGCTGCAGGACGACACGACAATCCCCTCCTGTCCGACTGCGGCGCTGCCGGCTATGCGCTCAGCACGGCACCGGCGAGCGCCTTGATCCGGTCCGGCCGGAAGCCCGACCAGTGCTCGTTTCCGGCTACCACGACAGGAGCCTGCAGATATCCCAGTGCCATCACGTAGTCGCGGGCCTCGGAATCCAGGCTGATGTCAACCGTGTCGTAGGCGATGCCTTGCTTGTCCAGTGCCTTGTACGTGGCGTTGCACTGCACACATGCCGGTTTGGTGTAAACGGTGATGCTCATCGGCGGTACGACTCCTCTGTCGACGGTGGGACCAGGACGAGACTGGGACGAGACTGGCAACTACTCAGGTATTGCATCTGCACTGCTTTTCAGCAGACCGCCGCGCCACAGAATTCCCATCTTGCCGATCCGCCTTCAGCCTGCGTGCGATGCCGGTTGAGGCGGCCCGGCCGACCTGACGAACCTGGGTCTGTCGGTGTCCGGAACACTACACCTAGTGGGTGACAATCAGAAGGTATACAAGATGTTCTGAAAGACATTCATGAAATTCCCTGGTCGTAAGCCCTACTGTCGACGTGGCTTCGGCGTGTCGTAGATCACAAAATGGTCTCGCGGCGGTATACATCCACATTTACCACTCGGCACCGACACAACACGCTGGTCGCATCCGTCCAGCAAAGCCCCCGACACGCGTGCAGGCCCCGGGCATCGCCGGGGCCTGCACGCCGATTTCAGCTGACTTCGGCAACCAGCTTGCCCAGCGCATCGCGCACATTGGATACCGTGTCGGCGTGCTCTCGCGGCGCTTGGCCGTCCAGCGATCCGAACGGCACCGACAGCTTGATCGACTCGACGACGCGCGGACCGGCGACTCCGAAGGACTTGCGAGTCTCGTCATGCGCCCAGACGCCGCCGTAGCGGCCGAACGACCCGCCGATGACGGCCAGCGGCTTGTCCTTCAGCGCCCCGTCGCCAAACGGCCGGGACAGCCAGTCGATGGCGTTCTTGATGACCGCCGGGATGCTGCCGTTGTATTCCGGGGTCACCACCAGGGTGGCGTCGGCCTCGGCGGCGACGGCCCGTAGCGCGGTGACCGAAGCGGGCACGTCGGCATCGTTGTCGATGTCCTCGTTGTAGAACGGCAGCTCACCGAGCTGATCGAAGATGGTCACGGCGACGCCGTCCGGGGCGACGTCCGCCGCCAATTCGGCGATCTGCCGGTTGATCGACGCGGCGCGCAAGCTTCCTACCAGAGTCAGAACCTTGATGTCCGACATGTCCTTGTCCCTTCGATAGTTGATCTATATCTTTGCATGACTAAAACGGACCGTAGTCCGGATTATTCCAAACGCGATAAAGTGCAGGTGTGAGCGCCGCTGAACCGTTGGCCTGGCTGGGCGAGCTACCCCCTTCCGCTCCGCTGGAGCGCGGCGATGCCGCCCGCAACCGTGCGCTGCTGCTGGATGCCGCACGCCGGCTCATCGCCGAGCGCGGCGCGGATGCGGTCAGCATGGACGACATCGCCGCCGCCGCGGGTGTCGGCAAGGGCACGGTGTTCCGGCGGTTCGGCAGCCGGGCCGGCTTGATGATGGTGTTGCTTGACGAGGACGAGCGGGCCAGCCAGCAGGCGTTCCTCTTCGGTCCGCCGCCGCTGGGTCCGGATGCGCCGCCGATGGAACGCCTGCTCGCGTTCGGGCGCGACCGGCTGCGTTTTGCCCATGCCCATCATGAGCTGCTCTCCGCCGCCAACCGCGACCCCCTGACTCGCTACGGTTCACCGGTCAATGCCCCCTACATGGTGCTACGCATGCATGTTCGGATGCTGCTGGCCTCGGCCGGGACAACCGGCAACCTCGACGCCCAATCCGATGCGCTGCTGGCGCTGCTCGACGCCGACTACGTCGAGCATCAGCTCAACCATGCCGGCCAGACCCTGCAGACGTTGGGCGACGCGTGGGACAGCCTGGCGCGCAAGCTGTGTGGACGGTGAGCGACCCGAGCCCGGTGCCGAAAAGGTGGATCCTGCACGTCGACCTCGACCAATTCCTGGCCTCGGTCGAACTACGTCGCCACCCGGAATTGGCCGGCCTGCCGGTCATCGTCGGGGGCAACGGCGATCCGACTGAAGCGCGCAAGGTCGTCACGTGTGCGTCATACGAAGCCCGCGAATTCGGCGTGCACGCGGGTATGCCGCTGCGCACTGCGGCCCGGCGCTGTCCCGACGCCACCTTCTTGCCGTCGGATCCCGAGGCCTATGACGCGGCCTCTGACCAGGTGATGGGATTGCTGCGCGACTTGGGGCACCCGGTCGAGGTGTGGGGCTGGGACGAGGCTTTTATTTCGGCGCCAGCCTGGGGGCGAGCCCAGGACGTCACCGAACTCGCCGAGCAGATCCGCACCGTCATCTCCTCGGCAACCGGGCTGTCCTGCTCGGTAGGCATCAGCGACAACAAGCAGCGCGCCAAGGTCGCCACCGGATTTGCGAAACCGGACGGCGTGGCTACCCTCACCGGCGCGAACTGGATGACGGTGATGGGTGACCGGTCGGTCGACGCACTCTGGGGTGTCGGCCCGAAGACCGCGAAGAAGCTTGCCGGCCTTGGCATCACAACAGTCTGGCAATTGGCACACACCGATGCCGAGCTGCTGACATCGACATTCGGCCCGCGGACCGGGCTGTGGCTGTTGCTGTTGGCCAACGGCGGCGGCGACGATACGGTCAGCGCCCAGCCGTGGATCCCGCGCTCCCGCAGTCACGTCGTGACTTTCCCGCGAGACCTCACCGACCGAGACGAAATGAATTCAGCGATAACCGAATTGACGCAACAGGCGCTCAGTGAGGTGGTAGCTGCGTCGCGGATCGTCACTCGGGTCGCGGTGACCGTCCGCACCGCAACGTTCTACACCCGCACGAAGATCCGCAAGCTAACCGAGCCCACGACCGACGCTGACGTGATCGTCGCGGCCGCGCTGCGAGTGCTGGACCTGTTCGAGTTGGACCGTCCGGTCCGGCTACTCGGGGTGCGGCTGGAACTGCAAATGCCGCCCCCCGGTGACGATGCGCGCCGCTGAGCGGCGCGAGAAGGAGCCGGGCAAATCAAGCTCAGCGGTGCGCTGGGGACGGCCGCAATGCCCTGGCGAATACCACGTTGACTTGGCGCATCACCAGGCTGTAGGGCCACCACGCGACGCGTTTGAACCCGTACAGCGCGCGGATGTCTGCCGAGGTGTAGATCAAGAACCGATTTCTGGCGACCCCGGCCAGGATCTTCTCCGCGGCTTTTTCCGGCGACACCGCGTGGCCGCTGAAGCGCGCCACCCAGCGACTCACTCCGGGATCGTCGCGGTCGACGCCGGCGATCTCGACCGTGTTGACCAGCGGGGTTTTGACGGCGCCCGGCACCACGACCGACACCCCGATGCGGTGCCGGGCCAGGTCGAAGCGCAGCACTTCGGAGAGTCCGCGCAGCCCGAATTTGCTTGCGCTGTAAGCGGCGTGCCAGGGCAGCCCGATCAGCCCGGCGGCCGACGATACGTTGACCAGATGGCCGCCATGGTGGGCGGCCACCATCGGCGGCAGAAAGCTCTCGATGACGTGAATCGGCCCCATCAGGTTGATCGCGACCGTCTTGGTCCACTGCTCGTGGGTCAGCCGGTCGACGGTGCCCCACGCCGCAACCCCGGCGATGTTCATCACGATGTCCATGCTCGGATGCTTGGCGTGGATGTCGGCGGCGAATGAAGCGACGTCGTCGTAGTTGGAAATGTCCAGCGCCCGATACTCGGGCACCTGTGCGCCCAGCGCGCGAGCATCCGCCACGGTCAGCGCCAGACCGTCGGGATTGCGGTCCGTCAGGTAGAGCTCGGCGCCGTGAGCGGCCAGCCGCAATGCGGTCGCGCGGCCAATGCCGCTGGCCGCACCGGTGATAAAGCAACGCTTACCCGCGAACCTAGAACGAGTCGTCTGGACCATGGGGAAAGACGATACGGGCCTAAAGGCCCGCCGTAACGGCACAGCCCGGGGACTAGGTCGCTCCCGATCTCACTGCACCGCCCCACAGGGCGTTGAGCCACAACGCCTCGAGTATCCGCACCCCACGCTGCACGTCGCCGTCGGCGCCCAGAAACGTGGTGTCGCCGGAGAGCATCTGTGCGGTGGTGACCGCCAGCGTCCGCACCAACGCAGGGACGTCGTCGCTGATCGGGTGCGCGGTGCCGGCCCGCAACTCGTCTTTGACGATCCCGATGATCTGTTGGATCACGCCTTCGACCTGTTGGTCGAGAAGGTCACGGATCTCTGCGTCGGTATTGCGGGCGGCGTTGCATGCCGACATCACCGGATCGTTGTGCGCGTAGACCGCGGCCGCACTTCCGACCATTCGCTTCGCGAACGCCGCCGGCGATTCGTCCGGCCCGCGGGGTGCGAAGTATTCCGTCAGTTCTTCGAGCTCGTGTGTCGCGTCTGCGAGGATCTGAGCGAGCACCGCGTATTTCGAATCGAAGTAGAAGTAGAAGCCAGAACGGGCCACACCCGCGCGGTCACTGATCGTGCTCACCGACAGCTGCGCGAACGGTCTTTCCTCGAGCAGTTCGCGCACCGCCTGCACAATGGCATGCCGCTGCCGATCACCCCGTCGTCGCGGAACCGGTACGACCGCGCCCTGGTTAGCCGCCATCCCGGTCTCCTGCTCGATGCGCACCCTTCGACCATGCACCACGCCGCACGCAAAGTGAAACTTGACAGCCGTCAAGTTTCACCCGAGGATAGCGATTGGTGACGCCTGCCACAACGCTCTTCAATGCCCCTTCTACCCTCCAGGCAGGCGTCGAGGAGGATTGTCAATGGCGACCATCGGCACCCCGCATTACCTGCTCGACCAGGCCAAGCGCCGGCTGACCCCGTCAATCAACAACTTTCCCGGGATGGCTGCCGTCGAACAGCGGCTGCGGAACACCAACTGGACCCCGCGGAAGCTCGCGGATCCGCCGCCGGGCAGCGGACTCAAGCCGGTCATGGGCGATCGTGGCTTGCCGGTCGTCGGCCACCTCATCGAGATGATGCGGGGCGGACCGGACTACCTGCTATTCCTGTACGAAACCAAGGGTCCTGTCATATTCGGTGACTCACCCGTCCTGCCGGGCGTCGCGGCGCTGGGTCCCGACGCAGCCCAGGTCATCTACTCCAACCGCAACAAGGACTACTCCCAGCAGGGCTGGGTGCCGGTGATCGGACCGTTCTTCCACCGCGGCCTGATGTTGCTCGATTTCGAGGAGCACATGTTCCATCGGCGGATCATGCAGGAAGCGTTCGTCCGCTCCCGGCTGGTCGGCTATGTCGAGCAGATGGACCAGGTCGTCTCGCAGGTGGTGGCCAACGACTGGGTAGCCAATGATCCACGTTTTCTG
>NZ_DATMLH010000248.1:0-7348 GCF_035570115.1 Mycobacterium sp. | reverse complement strand
ACTCGCCGGCCCGCTACGGTGCACGCCACCCAACGCGCGAGCTATGGCGTAGATCACTGACTGTAAGGCAGCGCAACAGAATCTGTCAACAGCAATGTTGACAGATTCTGTTGCTCCCCCCGCTCCCCCCAACCACTACGCAACCCCGCATCTGCCACACGGCTGCACTCCTCCACAGCACGCCGTGAGCTGGTCAACAGCTCTGTGACGGCACGTCATCCGGACGTGGGTCAGCAGCGAATGGGGCCGCACAGTTAGGCGACGCCGACGTATCTCTAATCCGGAGCCGTTCGCCGTCGCCATGCCCGACGGTCAAATCCGAGGGGTTCTGGGAACCTCGGGCGTCATCAGAACCAGATCGACTCGCGTGCCCAACGTTACTACGCGTTATGTCATCCCCGTGGTAGGCCAACACACGTGTTGGCATGAAGCTTGGATCACTCGATGCCGATTACACCGTGTAAGTCGTTGGGCCCGGCCACATAACCTGTCCCGGCGGCGGGCGTAACGCGAAGAGCTGCAGACATCTTGTCAACACTAATGTTGACTATTTTCTAGACAGCTGCCATGCTCGGGTGCACCCACCAATAACGAGTGCCAGCTCGATCGTTCAGCGGACTTGAACGCCGGGCGACCGGGCGAAGGCTCTTGGCCAAGTTCGGGATGAGACGCGGAATTCGGAACGGAGTATCAGCGACGTGGACCTACAGCTTGCGGACCATACCTGCCTTGTCACGGGCGGTACCAAGGGAATCGGGAAAGCCACGGCGGTGATGCTGGCCGGCGAAGGCTGTCGGGTTGCGATTTTGGCACGATCGAAGTCTGACCTGGAGTCGGTTGCGGAGGAATTCGAGAAGGCGGGGCTCGACCGTCCGGTTCTCATCGCGGAGGACCTCACGTCAGCCGGAGCGGCCGAGCGCGTCCGCGAACAGGTCGAGCAGTCGATCGGTGACCTCGACATCCTGATCAACAACGCCGGGGGCGCACGGTACCTCGCTTTGAATGGGTCGGATGAAGAGTGGTCCGAGGCGACAGCAATCAACTTCGATGCGCCGCGACGATTGGCGGTCGAGTTCCTCGATGGCATGAAGCGGCGAGGATTCGGGCGCGTGGTGAACGTAACCGGAAGTAGCGAGCCCTACGTCGGAAACGGTGAGCCGTATATGATCAACGCCGCCACCGCCGCCAAGGCCGCCTTCCACATTTGGTCGAAGTCGATGTCCACGGCCGTCGCCAAGTACGGCGTCACCGTCAACTGCGTAGGGCCCGGTTTTACCGAGTCTGATCAAACGGATCGGATGTTCCCGGCGGGCGAAGTCCGCGACGCCCTCATCGAGGAGCTGATCCCCGTTGGACGAGCCGGCCGGCCCAAAGAGCTCGCGGCGGTCATCACGTTCCTGGCTTCACCGCTTGCCTCATTTGTTACAGGTGTAGTCATCCAAGTCGATGGAGGCACTCGTGAATACCCGTTCTGAGCGGCGAAGCGGATGCTTTTGGGCCTGCCAGCCGCTTTCGACAGCGAACGTAAGCCGATGAAGCCGACCACGTCGAACACGGTAGGCGCTTTCCTTTTGAGGTCGATGCTGTGCAGGGACGGCAGGAGGGGTCGAGCCGCAATGCCGACAACTTGGGGCGTTCAGCGGGTTCGTCCACCAGGAACGGACCGGACATGGTCGGCAACGCGACGGCCATCTGCGCGCGGCGCGGCAGCGACGTAGGAGGAGCGACATGTCCACGACCGATCTGTCCGACAAAGCCAACGGAACCCCCAGCGAACGGCGCAAGCGCGCTAATAGGCGGTCCGCCTCACCGGACGAGCGCATAACCCAGCGTCCGCCGATCGACAGCACGAAGAGCACGCTTGGCGGGATCCAATTGCCCTGGGCACCAGTGCTTTCGAACTCGCCACGACTCGCCTCTGCAGCTATCGGCGCAGCGCGCCACAGTGCGAACTACGCGAGCCAGCTGGCATCGATCGTCACGGGAGGCTCAGCGATCCGACCCAAGAAGGGCGACCGGCGCTTCACCGACCCCACCTTCACCGATCACCCTGTCTACAGGCGGATCATGCAGGCCTATCTCGCGCTTTGCAGCGAAGTGGACGCGTCTGTGGCCGAGTCCAATCTGCAATGGAAAAACAAGGAGTTGCTGCAGTTTGTCGCCGAACTGGTGACGTCCTCGCTGGCGCCCACCAACGTACTGCTCGGCAATCCGGCCGCGCTCAAGAGGGCCTTTGAGACCTGCGGAGCCAGCCTTGTGCTCGGCCTGCGCAACTATCTGTATGACCTGCGGTTCAACGGGGGAATGCCGTCCCAGGTGAAGCGCGGCGCCCTGCGGGTCGGTGAAGATCTGGCAGTCACTCCCGGCGGCGTTGTCTACCGCGACGCCGTTTGCGAGGTGCTCCAGTACACGCCGACGACCTCTCATGTCCGTCAGCGGCCGGTCTTGCTGATACCCCCACAGATCGGCAAGTACTACTTCATGGACCTGTCCCCCAACCGTAGCTTCGTCGAATATGCCGTCTCGCGCGGCATCCCGATGTTCGTCATCAGCTGGCGCAACCCGGGCCCCGAGGACCGCGAGTACAACCTGGACGTGTACGCCGCGTCACTGCTGCGGGTCACGGATGCCGTCCGTGAAATCACCGGCAGCGACCAGCTCAACACCCTCGGCATGTGCGCCGGAGGTATTCTCACCTCGATCGTGCTGGCTCACCTCGCTGACATAGGCGATGACCGGGTACACGCGGCGAGCTTCGGGGTGACGTTACTGGACTTCGCCGAACCCTCCCCGATTGGCATGTTCAACGTGCCGGTACTTGTCAACCAGGCCAGGGGGCGATCCTCACGAAAGGGCGTCCTCGACCAGCAGTCCTTGGCCGCGGTTTTCAACTGGCTGCGACCTAACGACCTCATCTGGAATTACTGGGTCAACAACTACCTGTTGGGACGCGACCCCACGGTTTTCGACATCCTCGCATGGAACAACGACGGGACCGCGCTGCCCGCGGCGTTGCATCACCAGTTCCTCAAGATCTTCAACTTGAACCTGTTGGCACGAGGGGAGCTTCACGTCCTGGGTACTCAGATCGATCTGGGTAAGGTCGATATCGACGTGTACGCGACCGGCGCGCTCACCGACCATTTGACCCCGTGGAAAGGCTGCTACCGCACCACTCAACTGATGTCCGGCGACATGACCTTCGTCCTGAGTAACGCCGGCCACATCGCGAGTTTGGTCAACCCGCCCGGCAATCCCAAGGCGCACTACTTCGTTGGAGACGATCCCGGTGCCGACCCCGAAGCCTGGCGAGAATCAGCCAAAGAGGTGCGCGGCACCTGGTGGGAACACTGGGCTGACTGGATCATTGCACGCGGCGGTCCGGAAGTAGCTGCACCGGCGACGGTAGGCAGCGATGCGTTTCCTTGCCTTGAGCCCGCGCCGGGCTCCTATGTCCTGGGCCGGTCAGCCCGCCTGTGACCTTTTGTCATCGCCCCGATGTTTTGTGGCGGCCCGGCCCGCGCGACATCGACAACGCCAACGTCACCCACTTCATGAGCTGGCTGAAAGATCAACGCGGAATCACCCGCGCCACCTGGAATGACCTGTGGGAGTGGTCAGTTCATGACCTCGACGAGTTCTGGTCGGCGGTGTGGGACTACTACGGTGTAGCAGCTACCCGGCGGCCGGACCACATCATCAGCGGTGACGCGATGCCCCACACGCGCTGGTTCGTTGGTGCACAACTCAACTACGCGCAGAACATTCTCGCCAGGGCGCCCCAAACACGACCCGCTCTCATAGAAATAGCCGAGAACGTTGGGCCCCGCGAGTGGTCGACCGCCGAACTCGCAGGCAAAGTCGGGGCACTGTCGCGCTACCTCCTCGAAGTTGGCGTGATGCCCGGAGACCGCGTGGCGGCGTACCTGCCCAATGCCGCCGAAGCGGTGATCGGCCTGCTGGCTGCGACCGCCATCGGCGCGGTGTGGGCGTCGTGCGGACCCGAGTTCGGCATCACAGCCGTCACGGATCGCTTCGCCCAGATCAGTCCCAAAGTGCTGCTGGCAGTGGACGGTTACCGGTTCGGAGGGCGTGCCCATGACCGACGCGACATCGTGCACGAGCTGCGCCGGCGGTTGCCATCGCTCGCCGCCACCGTCGTCGTGCGCAAGTTACATCCCGACGCGCCGACTCCCGACGACACCCTGGCCTTCGACGAGATCGTTGCCACCCCAAGTACTCCAACGTTCACCCAGGTGCCCGCCGGACACCCGTTGTGGATACTGTTCTCCTCGGGATCGACCGGCTCGCCGAAAGGCATTGTGCAGGGCCACGGCGGCATCGTGCTCGAACACCTCAAATCGCTTGGCCTGTGCCTGGATATCAGGTCGTCTGACACCATGTTCTTCGTCAGCTCCACCAGCTGGATGGCTTGGAACTACTCGGTGGGCGCTCTGCTGCACGGTGCCACCGTGGTGTTGTCCGCGGCAAGTCCAACCCGGCCAGAGGCCGACGGTGCCTTCGGCGTCGCCGCCCAGACCCACGCGACTATCCTGGGTGTCGGCTCGGCATACGTCACGGCAGTTGCCAAACAACACGTCGAGCCCCAATCCCGTCACGACCTGACCAATCTTCGCCTGATAATTCCGACCGGGTCGCCGCTGCCGCCGAGCGGCTGGAACTGGCTTGCGCGGCGATTTCCCGCCCGGGTGGACTCGATCTGCGGTGGCACCGACGTGTGCAGCGTCTTTTTCTGCGGCAACCCGCTCACCTCCGTGCGGTTGGGACAGATTGCGGGACGCTCGCTGGGTGTGAACGCACAGTCCTGGGACGCCCACGGGCGACCTCAGCTCGACACGGTGGGAGAGATGATGGTCACCACGCCGATGCCGTCGATGCCGCTTCGGTTGTGGAACGACCCGACCGGAGAGCGGTACCGCAGCACCTACTTCGACAAGCATCCAACCGTATGGCGACAAGGTGACTGGATCACAATCACCGAAGACGGCGGTGTCGAGGTCAAAG
Source organism: Mycobacterium sp. (assembly GCF_035570115.1). Taxonomy (GTDB): domain Bacteria; phylum Actinomycetota; class Actinomycetes; order Mycobacteriales; family Mycobacteriaceae; genus Mycobacterium. The sequence continues at coordinate 2,323 of NZ_DATMLH010000248.1, read as the reverse complement.
GCAGATCTGACGCTACCCTCAATCGCGGCGGCGTTCGGCTCGGGTCAGCTGAGATCTACACTGTCGTAGACCAACTCGATGAGATCTGCGACAGCCTGGTGATCGGTGCCGAACTGGAGGACGGCCGCTACCTACTAGCGCTGTTCATCGTCATGGCCGATGGTGCCGTCCTCGACGGGTCGCTGCGCTGCCGGATCGACACGCGGCTGCGCACTGAGCTGTCGCCGCGGCACGTGCCCGACACCATCGCCGTGGCCCCCGTCATTCCGCGCACCCTCACTGGCAAGAAGCTCGAAATCCCCGTCAAAGCCATCCTGCAGGGAACGGCACCGGACATCGTCGCGACACCTGGAGCCATCGATCATCCGGAGGCGCTGGCGTGGTTTGCACGATGGGCATCGGACAACAGGACGTCCGCGTGAGCATCAATACGAATGATGAGTTCTACGTCACCGCGAGCGGTCAGCGGATCCGCTTGCAGCGTCGCAACATTGGCAACCGCGACCCGTTAATCCTGATCAACGGGATCGGCGCCGCGATTGAGATGTGGCAACCTTTGGTCGACGAGCTTGATGAGCGAGAGCTGATAAGCCTCGACCTGCCCGGGTGCGGACTATCCCCTACGCCACTAATCCCTGTGCGGTTGCCACGGATCGCGGCGCTGGTCACCGAAGTCATGGATGCGCTCGACTTGCAGCGCGCGGACATCCTGGGCTACTCATTCGGCGGCGTGGTGGCCATGGAACTCGCACACCGATTTCCCGACCGGGTCCATCGTTTGATACTGGCCAGTACGGTGCCGGGAGCACCCGCGGCGGTTCCGCACCCCGCGGTGTTCGCACTGATGCTCAGCCCGCTGCGCTATTACCACCGCCGCTCAGCCGAACTAATCATCCCGCTCATCGCGGGCGGACGAACCGCTTACGACCGCCGTCAGATGCGTGCGGCTCTGCATGACCGACTCAAACGCCCCCCACCCGTTCGTGGTTACGCTTATCAGCTGTTGGCGATCTCCGCCTTCACCTCATGGCCCTGGTTGCACCGGATTCCGCATCGCACGTTGATCGTCCACGGGCGTGACGATCCGGTGTCGCCGGCGCTCAACGGACGGTTGCTGACGGCCACGATGCCCAACGCACGATTGCTTATGGTTGCCGGTGGGGGCCACCTGCTGCTCCTCGACGAACCCAGCCGGGTAGCGCCGGCCATCGTTGAATTCCTCGGGTCGGCTCGGCCGCCGACTGCGCAAGACTAGGTTTGCGGCCGACGTGCAAGGAGTTCGGGGTGATATATCAAAACCCTTGGCGTCGGCTCCGATCCAACCCCGACGGGAAGTCCGCCGTCGACTTGTTCGCCGTGTCCCTGGCCACGACAGCGAGCTGACCAATCTCGGCCCAAGTGCGCGGATGTGGTGCACGCCATAAACGGTGAGAATCTACGCCGTCGGTCACTGACTGAAGCCACCAGTTCCGAATCTCACGCTCGTCCAGCAGGATTCGAATCGAATCCGTGTCGGTCAGTACCCGACAATAAACGCCGCGAAACATCAGATCAACGGTATTGTTGAAATTCGTGATGTTTCTCTGTGCACATCGTTACGCTCCCTGCCAAGAGCCATACGCCAGCAAAGGAGCCCTATGCACGTCGTGAAGGTCGAGCGGGAGCTCGTTTCGACTGCGAAGGCCCGGGGCGTCGCAGAGCGAGAAATGGCGGTCAGTGCGGAGCAACTCTTCGCCACGCTCGAGGATGGGTCCTCATACAGCCAGTGGGTGCCCGCGATTCGCCAGGTCACATGGACGAGTGCCAAGCCATTCGGAACAGGGACAACGCGGACCATCAACCTCGTGGGTGGCGCCAGCGTCGACGAGGTGTTTTGGGCGTGGGAGACGAATCGCCAGATCGGCTTTTCGATTTCGGCCTCAAGCATGCGGTGGCTCACCGCGCTCACAGAACTCTACGAGATCACAGCCGTCTCGTCTGACCGCTGCAAGCTGCGTTGGACGCTTGCGGTGCGCTTATCCGGGGTGTTCGGAATAGTCGAACCGTACATCGGTCGCCACATGGCGAGCGCTCAAAACCGCATGCTCAAGACACTCGAACACGTCGCCCGTGAGCACTCGACGCGGGCATAACCGACCGCGCCAACTGGGCAACGCTGGAGCCAATGCTGGCTAGACCCGGCGGGCACCACAACCCGAAATTCGTTGTCGGCCAGGATCGCGGCGGTCTGGGCGTATGCGTGAATGTCATAGGGAAACCCGTGTAGCAGAACGACCGCGGGGCCGGTGCCGATGTCGTGATAACCGATGGACAGTACCGGCGT
>NZ_DATMLH010000247.1:0-60815 GCF_035570115.1 Mycobacterium sp. | reverse complement strand
ATCATGGTCGAAGAATGGCTGCGGCGAGTGCCGGACTACCGGATCATCGAGGAGTCCGCATTCCGGCCACCGTCCAGCTTTCAATGGGGCTGGAGCAGCCTGCCGGTGGAGGTCTGAGATGTGGTCCTACCGGATCGTCGCACCGTACCTGTTCGAGCGGACATCGATCCCCGAGAAGACACCTGACCGCCTGCGCGACGGCCAGGTGCTGTTGAAGTTCTTGGCCGCCGGGGTCTGCGGCAGCGACATGCCGGCCTTTCGCGGTGTGCGCGGCCCACTTCCGGGCGACGACGGGCGCAGCGGTCCCGAAAAGGACGGCTTCCCGATCCATGAAGTTGTCGGGGAAGTCATCGCCAGCCGCCATCCCGAGCATCGGCCCGGTGATCGGGTGGTGGGCTGGGCGTCAGCGTTCGACGGTTTGATGGAGCGCGTCGTGACCGACGGAGACCAGGTGGCGCCATACGATTCGGCGCTCACCCCCGCGCAGGCCATCGGCTTGCAGCCGTTGGCCTGTGTGCTCTACGCCGTCGAGCAGCTGCCCGCGCTCGACGGCCGGCATGTCGGCATCATCGGGCAGGGCTCCATCGGCCTGCTGTTCTCGTGGGCGGCCAAAGCGGCAGGCGCGCGGCACGTCACCGGTATCGACCCGGTCGACCGCACGGGCATCGCCGCAAAGTTCGGCGTCGACACTTCTGTGCGGGCCACCAGCGACCGATGGGTGAGTCAGCTGGCTCGCGAGGACCGGCCGGACATCGTGATCGAGGCCGTCGGTCATCAGGTGGCGACCCTCAACCACGCGATCGAAGCCGCCGGTCCCGGTGGCACCGTCTTCTACTTCGGGGTCACCGACGACGACAGCTATCCGATCAGCATGCGCACAATGCTGCGCAACAACCTGACGCTGAAATCCGGTGTGACACTTGATCGTCGACGGATGCTGGACCTTGCCAGCAAATTCGCCGCTGAGCATCCCGGGCTGCTGGCAACGTATCTGACTCACACTTTCGGCATCGACGACGTTCAGGCCGCATTCGAACTGGCCTGCCGGCCGGAGCCCGGACGGGTGAAAATCGCGATCACCGAATCGGGTGCGGCATGACGGCAAGCCACCTGCAGCGGGCGCTGGCCCGCGGAAAACCCGTGTGGGGCGGCTGGATCACCGGGCCGACGTCGATCGGGCCGGAGGAATTCGCCCGGGCCGGATACGACTATGTGGGCTTTGACGCCCAACACGGCTACCTCGACGACGCCGACATCGCCAACATCCTGCGCCGCCTCGAACACGTGCCGATCGGCACGGCCGTGCGGCTGCCCTCTGTCGACCCGGCGCCGATCGGGCGGGTGCTCGACGCGGGCGCCGACGCCATCATCGTCGCGATGATCGAATCGGCCGAGCAGGCAGCCGCCGCCGTGGCCGCGACCCGATACCGGCCCGCCGGTGTGCGAAGCTTCGGCCCGCTGCGGGCCAGCCTGGGCTATGACACCGGCGCGCTGGAGTCCCGCGTCAGCGTGTTCGCCATGATCGAAACCGCCGCGGCGCTTACCGATGTCAATGAAATATGCTCTGTACCTGGGCTTTCCGGGATCTACGTCGGACCCGCCGATCTGGCGATCTCGATGGGCGTCGAAGTGACCAAGGCAACGTCTCAGTCGGCCGTGCGGGACGCGATCGCCGACATCGAGCGCGCCGCGTCCGCCGCCGGATTGGTGTCCGGCATCCATGCCGGGGATGGCAAAGTCGGTCACGCGATGGCACAACTGGGTTTTCAGATGATCACCCTGGCGTCGGAATCCCAGGCGTTGCGGCGCGGTGCCGCGGCAGGCCTGAAGGAAGCGACCGCGCGCGATGCACCCACCGGCAGGCCACCCGCGGGTAGCTACCAGTGACCGACAATCGCGCCGATGACGACGGTGCCATCCGCGACCTGTTGGCCTGCTATGCGTTGGCTCTCGACACCGACGACATCGACCGATGCCTAGACCTCTTCACCGACGATGGCGAGTTCGTAGTGTTCGGCCGGGAATTCAGCGGACGCGACCAGATCCGCGCCATGTTCGAGTCCGCGCCGCGCGGCCTGCACCTGACCGGAGTGTCGAGCATCGACATAATCGGCGACACGGCTACCGCGCGCTCCCAGGTGCTGCTCGTCGAAGCCGGCACGCTGCAGCTGCGGCCCGCGCTGTTCGACGACGAGGTGAGCCGCGACGGCCGACGGTGGCGATTCCGTCGCCGGCGATGCCGGTTCATCACCAGCACGGGGCTCGGTGACCGCCCGGAGGTCCCGACATCGTGACGACCGACCAGCGTGTCGCTCTGGTAACCGGAGCCGCCCGCGGCCAGGGCTGGGCCATTACCCAACGGCTGCGCGCCGACGGGTTCTTTGTTGCAGCCTGCGACGTCAGCGCCACCGAACTCGGCACCGCGGTCGACGGTCTCGGCGATGACGCGGTGATCGCGATTCCGCTCGACGTGACGTCGACGTCCGGCTGGCGGGAGGCGGTTGCCACCACCGTCGGGAAGTTCGGATCGTTGAGCACCCTGGTCAACAACGCCGGCGTGCTGCACCGCGCCTCGATCGCCGACGAGTCGATCGAAGGATTCGAAAAGGCTTGGCGGGTCAACTGTCTGGGCGCCTTCCTGGGCATCAAGGCGACGGTCGATCGGTTGGGCGCCGCGACCGGTGCCGCCATCGTCAACACCTGCAGCACCGGCGCGATCCGGCCGTTCCCGAACCACATCGCATACGGCTCGTCCAAGTGGGCGCTGCGCGGCCTGACCCAGGCCGCCGCGGCTGAACTTGCGTCGGTGGGCATTCGGGTCAACGCGGTGTTTCCCGGACCGATCGCGACCCCGATGCTCGACGACGAGACCCAGACGCGGCTGGCGGCAACGTCGGTTAGCGGGCGGATCGGCCAGCCGTCCGAGGTAGCCGACGCGGTCGCCTTCCTGGTCTCCGACCAGGCTTCCTTCATCACCGGTTCGGAACTCGTCATCGATGGCGGCCAATGCCTGAAAATCCAATGAAGGCGCCGGTGACGCGGCGGTTCAAGGCCGCTGACTTCACCTTTCAGGCCCGAGCCGAGTCTGTGCCCGACGCCTCGATGGCCGTGGACCAGGGCACTCGATGACGGAACCGGACGGATTGGATGGCTTTGAGCGGTTGGATCCCGCCCTGCGCGTAATTGCCACGGCGCGGACCGACTTTTCGCTCGACTCGATTCAACTCATGCGCGAACCGTTCAACCAGCGCCGCCGGGAGGCCGCCGAACACACTGACCTGCAAGGCGTGCGGATCGTCGAGGACACCGTGGTGGCCGAATCCGGCGGCGTGGCAGTGCGCCTCTACTCTGGCGCCGAAGCGGATTCGGCGCCGGCGATCGTCTACTGCCACGCCGGCGGCTTCGCTCTGGGAAACCTGGACACCGATCATCGGCAGTGCGTGGAGCTCGCCCGACGCGGCCGCTGCACCGTGGTGTCGGTCGACTACCGGCTGGCCCCGGAGCATCGATATCCGGCCGCCCTTGACGACGCGAGTGCCGTGCTGCGATGGGTGACGGCCAATGCGACGGAATTGGGCGTCGACCCGGCGCGCTTGGCGGTGGGGGGCAGCAGCGCCGGTGCGACCCTGGCGGCGTGCCTGGGTCACGGTGCCGCCGACGGCTCACTGCCGGCGGTTGTCTTCCAGCTTCTGCACCAGCCGGTGCTGGACGATCGGGAAACCGCGTCGAAGGCCGAGTTCTGCACCAGCCCCGCATTCGACGGCGAGGCAGCGGATCTGATGTGGCGTTATTACCTGGGCCCCGACGCTGGCTCAGCGGCCGCCGTGCCGGCCCGGCGAGACCGATTGGGTGGTCTGCCAACTGCTTTGATCACGTGCGCGGAGATCGATCCGTTTCGCGACGAAGCGCTCGACTATGCGCTACGGCTGATTCGCGCCGGGGTTTCCACCGAGCTACACGTGTTTCCACGCACCTGCCACGGCTTCGATTCGCTGCTGCCGGATTGGTCGGTTTCCGAGGAATTGTTCGCCCTGCAGGGGCGCGCACTCCGCCGCGTTTGGGACGGTGCGTGAGCGGTGCCGGTAACTGCGCGGCCACTTTTGGCCGCGTGCGGTAGATTGCCGTCGCGACCGGCTCAGGAGGACGAATGGCGTGCTGCGATCTCCCAATTGGTGCAGAGGACTGCGACGGAGCCTTCACTGTCGACGCGTCGCGGGTCACCTTCGGGCGCGGTTGCCTGGCGGAGGTGGGAGACAGAGCCCGCGCGCTCGGGCTGCGGCGGGTGGCGTTGTTCACCGACGCCGGCGTGGCCAAACTGCCCATCTTCGCCAAGACACACAACTCGCTTGTCGCGGCCGGACTGGACGTAATCGCCTATTCCGACGTGCATGTGGAGCCCACCGATGAATCTTTCCGGGACGGGGCCCGTTTCGCGCAAGAGTTGAACCCGGATGGCTACGTCTCGCTGGGTGGCGGCTCTGTCATCGACACGTGCAAGGCCGCCAATCTGTACGCCACCTATCCCGCTGACTTCCTGACCTACGTCAACGCGCCCATCGGCGAGGGCAAACCCGTACCGGGTCCGCTCAAGCCGCATATCGCATGCCCCACCACGGCGGGCACCGGCAGCGAGGTAACCGGCATCACGATCTTCGACCTGCTGTCGTTGAAGGCGAAGACGGGCATCGCGTCGCACGCGCTGCGTCCCACCGAAGCGCTCGTCGACCCCGACTGCACCGCGAGTCTGCCCCCCGAGGTCGTCGCCGCGGCAGGACTCGATGTGCTGTCGCATGCTTTGGAGTCCTACACCGCGCGGCCCTACGTCCGGCGGCGCGCTCCCGAACGGCCGAGCCTGCGGCCCATGAGTCAGGGTGCTAACCCGTGGAGCGATTTGGGCTGCCGTGAGGCGCTGCGCCTGCTGGGGCAGTTTTTGGAGCGTGCGGTGCACGACGCCGCCGACACCGAGGCCCGCGAGCAGATGATGTGGGCTGCAACGCTTGCCGGCATCGCCTTCGGCAACGCGGGCGTTCACGCCCCACACGGCATGGCCTACGCGGTGGCGGGGCTGGTACGTGACTTCCGCCCCTCGGGCTACCCGACCAACGAGCCGCTCGTGCCGCATGGCATGGCCGTCATCCTCAATGCACCGTCGTCGTTTCACTTCACAGCGGAGGCGAGTCCGGAGCGGCACTTGGAGGGCGCACGGCTGCTCGGCGCCGACACCCAAGGCGCCAGCGCGAATGATGCGGGCGAGGTGCTCGCCAACGAACTCATCCGCATCATGCGGGCGGTGGGCATGCCGAATGGACTCGGTGGCGTGGGCTACACCGAAGATGACGTGGTCGCCCTGACCGAGGGCGCCCACCCTCAGCAGCGCCTGTTACAGAACGCTCCGCGAGAGATGAGCAAACCGGTTCTGGCGGATCTGTTTCGGCATGCCATGCGCTACTGGTAGTCAAACGAGTCTCGCGTGGTCGAATACCACCATGACTCCGTTTTCTGCGGGTCCGCCCGACTCGGACGGGCTCACCAGCCGCGACTTTCCGGTGCTCTGGCCGGTGCTCACTCGATGGGCCGACAACGACATGTTCGGGCACTTGAACAATGCGGTTTATTACCAGCTTTTCGACACCGCGATCAACGGCTGGATCAACACGAATGTCGCCATCGACCCGGTCACCATGGCGGCGCAGGGCATCGTCGCCGAATCGGGCTGCCGCTACTTCTCCGAACTGCATTTCCCGGAACGGCTGGTCGTCGGGCTGGCAATCACCAGGTTGGGGCGCAGCAGCGTCACCTATCGCCTCGGCATCTTCCGGGCGGCCGAAGGATCGGCCGCCCCAGAAGACGCAGAAGAGCAGAAGATCGCGGCGCTCGGGCACTGGGTGCACGTCTATATTGATCGCACCGGCCGCCGGCCAGTACCGATCCCGGAGGCCATCCGGGAGCTGCTGTCGACGGCCTGCGTCGGTTAGGGCGCCGCGCGGCCCTCGATATGCTCGGCCAATGCCGTTTGTGAGCAAGACCGTTGAGGTTGCCGCCGACGCGGCCTCGATTCTGGCCATCGTCGCCGACTTCGAGTCCTACCCGCAGTGGAACCAAGAGATAAAAGGACTGTGGGTGCTGGCCCGCTACGACGACGGACGTCCCAGCCAGTTACGGCTCGATGCTAAATATGAAGCGATCGAGGACTCGTTGATCCAAGCGGTCTACTACCCGAACCCGAATCAAATTCAGACCGTGATGCAGCAGGGCAATTTGTTCAAAAAGCAGGAGCAGTTGTTCAGCGTCGTGGAGACCGGGGCGACATCGCTGTTGACGGTCGACATGGACGTGGAGCCGTCGATGCCGATACCCGCTCCAATGGTCAAGACGCTGGTTGGCAACGTCTTGGAGTACCTCGCCGAAAACGTAAAGAAGCGTGCCGAGGAGTTGTCAGCGGGCGATCAGGTCTAGCCCCAGATCCCGCTGTGGTCCAGCGTCTCGGTGAGCCGGCGCGCGCCGTCGGTGAATTGCCAGTGGGTGTGCTCGACGACCGCGGCGGTGTCGCGGCAGCGCAGCGCGGCGATCAACTGGCGGTGATTCTCGATGGCCGCCGCACCCCATTCCGGATCGGCGGCGTAGACCATCAACGGCATGTAACGGGCCACGTGCAGCAAGAACCAGGCCAGTTTGATTCGCCCCGCGGCCTGGTTGAAGGCCCGGTGAAATGCGAACTCGGTCGCCGCGATCGCCTCGGTGTCCGCGGCGGCAACGGCGGCAGCCATCGCCTCGGTGACGCCTTCGAGATCGTCGATCTCGGCATCGGTGATGTGCTGGGCCGCCGTGGCGGCAAGCTCCTTGGCGATGGTCGCCTGCAGCCAGAAGATGTCGTCGATGTCCTGCCGGGTCAGTGCCAGGACCACGTGGCCTCGGTGCGGCTCGAGTTGCACCATGCCCTCGCCACGCAACTTCAGCAAGGCCTCGCGCACCGGCGTGACGCTGACGCCGAGTTTGGCCGCGGTTTCGTCGAGCCGGATGAACGTCCCCGGTCGCAGCGCGCCCGACATGATGGCGGCCCGCAAATGACCCGCGACCTCGTCGGACAGCTGCGCGCGGCGCAGCGGCAACCGGGACTCGCGTTGGGCGGAAAGCCGCGCAGAAGCAGGTGAACTCAGGAAAGTCACCGGGGTTGTCTTCGCGCCGCCAAGACCATAATGTGATCTAGACAACACCAAGTTTTATCAAATATCAACTCGAGGCAAGAGGTAGCGGCGAGAAAGGAATCGACTAGTTGACCGCAGAGTTGACAGGCCACCAGGCCTACCAGCCTCATGATGGCGCCGGCGCTCCGCAGCAGCCGTATCTGGCGCGTCGGCAGAACTGGGTCAATCAACTCGAACGGCACGCATTAATGCAGCCGGATGGTCCGGCGTTGCGATTCCTGGGCAGCACCGTCACCTGGGCCGAGCTTCGCCGTCGCGTCGCCGCGCTGGCCGGTGCCCTGAGCCGACGAGGAGTCGGTTTTGGCGACCGGGTGATGATCCTGATGCTGAACCGGACTGAGTTCGTCGAGTCGGTGCTGGCGGCCAACATGATCGGGGCCATTGCCGTTCCGATCAACTTCCGGCTGACACCGGCCGAGATCGCCTTCCTGGTCGACGACTGCGAGGCCCGGGTGATGATCACTGAATCCGTCCTGGCCGGCGTGGGCCGCGGTGCCCGCAAAATCACCTCGGTGCTGAACACCGTCGTGGTCGCCGGCGACGCTGCCGACGAGGATCTGCTCGGCTACGAGGACCTGGTGCACGAGCCCGGTGATCCAGCCGAATCGGTGGATGTCCCCGACGACTCGCCGGCCTTGATCATGTACACCTCGGGCACCACCGGGCGGCCGAAGGGCGCCGTGCTGACCCACACCAACCTGACCGGCCAGACGATGACGGGTCTTTATACGCATGGCGTCGACGTCGACGACGTCGGCTTCATCGGCGTCCCGTTCTTCCACATCGCCGGAGTCGGCAACCTGCTGCCCGGAATGTTGCTCGGGATCCCCACGGTCATCCATCCGCTGGGCGCATTCGACCCCGGGCACCTGCTCGACGTGCTGGCCGCGGAGAAGGTCACCGGGATCTTTCTGGTGCCCGCGCAGTGGCAGGCGGTATGCAATGCGCAGCAGGCTAATCCGCGCGACGTGAAACTGCGGGTGATGTCGTGGGGTGCGGCGCCGGCATCGGACACGCTGCTGCGACAGATGTCGGAAACCTTCCCCGGCACGCAGATCCTGGCCGCCTTCGGCCAGACAGAAATGTCGCCGGTCACTTGCATGTTGCTCGGCGAAGACGCGATCAGAAAGCGCGGCTCGGTCGGCAAGGTGATTCCGACGGTGGCCGCCCGCGTGGTCGACGAGAACATGAACGACGTGCCCGTCGGCGAGGTCGGTGAAATCGTCTATCGCGCGCCGACATTGATGAGTGGCTACTGGAACAACCCGGCGGCCACCGCCGAGGCGTTCGAGGGCGGCTGGTTCCACTCCGGTGACCTGGTCCGGATGGACGAGGACGGTTACGTCTGGGTGGTCGACCGCAAGAAGGACATGATCATCTCCGGCGGAGAGAACATCTACTGCGCCGAAGTCGAAAACGTCCTCGCCGGCCACCCCGAGATCGTCGAAGTCGCCGTCATCGGCCGTCCACACCAGAAGTGGGGGGAGGTTCCGATCGCCATCGCGGCGGTCGCGGCCAGCGGCCAGGAGAACAAACTCAGCCTCGAAGATCTCGACGAGTTCCTCAACGAGCGACTGGCGCGCTACAAGCACCCCAAGGGCCTGGAGATCGTCGACGCGCTGCCGCGCAACCCCGCGGGGAAGGTGCTGAAGACCGAATTGCGGGCACGCTACGGTGCTCCCGATGCCCCTCAAAGCGCTTACGCCTCAACAGATCCAACAAGGGTGGAGTGAAGCTGACATAACGAAGAACTCGCAGGTCAAATTGACGAAAGGCTAATAACGCGGATGCTATGCAAGCCCGTGAGCCCATCGGGTACAGTCCTGTGGTCTGTCTTACTACCTACCAGTAGGGAGACGGACGTCACACACCTAGGGACGGGGCAAGGAGGAGGCGTGCGACATCATCCGCCGCAGCGCCGCGAGTCACGCGGTTCCGTCTTAGGGGGGCTCCGGTGACGACGACGCAGCCACGGCTAACGGATTACGTTCGCGACCAGCTAGGTCCCCCGCTGGTCCTCATCGGTGGCTTCTTCCGGATGTGTGTCCTCACCGGAAAGGCGTTGTTCCGCCCGCCGTTTCAATGGCGCGAGTTCATCCTGCAGTGCTGGTTCATCATCAGAGTCGCGATCCTGCCAACCATGGCGGTCTCGATCCCCGTCACGGTGCTTTTCATCTTCACGTTCAACATCCTTCTGATCCAGTTCGGCGCCGCCGACATCTCGGGGGCGGGCGCCGGAATCGCTGTGGTCACCCAGATCGGCCCGATCGTGACTGTGCTGGTGATCGCCGGCGCGGCGGCCACCGCCATCTGTGCCGACTTGGGCGCGCGGACCATCCGCGAGGAGATCGACGCGATGGAGGTGCTCGGCATCGACCCCATCCACCGCTTGGTGCTGCCGCGGGTTTTGGCCTGCGCCCTGGTCGCGATGCTGCTCAACGCTTTGGTGAGCATGGTCGGCCTGGTCGGCGGCTACCTTTTCGGGGTCTACCTGCAGAACGTGTCCGGCGGCGCCTACCTCGCCACGCTGACGCAGCTGACCGGCCTGCCTGAAGTGGTCATCGCGACGGTTAAGGCTTTGACTTTCGGACTGATCGCCGGCCTGGTCGGGTGCTACCGGGGGCTGACGGTGCGCGGCGGTTCCAAGGGTCTCGGCACCGCCGTGAACGAGACGGTCGTGCTGTGTGTGGTAGCGCTTTACGCGGTCAATGTGGTGCTGACGACCATCGGTGTGCGGTTCGGAACGGGGGCCTTGGGATGAGTACGACTCAAGTACTTCGCACGCGGTTCCCGCGGGCCTCGGCGAACCTTCGTCGCTACGGTGCCACCGCGGCCCGACCGCTTGACGAGGCCGGGCGGCTGGGCTGGTTCGGGCTCGTCGGCGGCCGCGATATTTTCTGGGCGCTGACTCGCTACCGCAAGGAAGTTTTGCGGCTGATCGCCGAAGTCGGCATGGGCACCGGTGCTATGGCTGTCGTCGGAGGCACCGCGGTGATCATCGCCTTCGTGACGCTGTCGTCCGGCTCGCTGGTCGCCATCCAGGGCCTTGCGTCACTAGGCCACATCGGACTCCAGACACTGCTCGGCTTCGTCGCCGCACTGATTAACGTGCGTCTGGTTGCTCCCGTCGTCTCCGGCGTCGTGCTGGCGGCCACGGTCGGCGCCGGCGCCACCGCCGAACTGGGCGCCATGCGAATCAGCGAAGAGATCGACGCGCTGGAAGTCATGGGCATCAACTCGATGGCGTACCTGGTTTCGACTCGGGCGGTGGCCGGGCTGGTGGTGATCATCCCGCTCTACTCATTGGGCTTGATCATGTCGTTCCTGTCCCCGCAAGTCATCACGACGGTGGTGTATGGACAGGCTTCCGGCACCTACGAGCACTATTTCCGAACATTCCTGCGCCCCAACGACGTCTTCTGGTCGTTCGCCGAGGTCATCCTCATGGCCGGGGTTGTGATGCTCACCCACTGCTACTACGGCTACAACGCCAGCGGCGGGCCCGTCGGCGTCGGTGAGGCTGTCGGACGATCGATGCGCTTCTCACTGGTTTCGGTGAATGTCATTGTCTTGCTGGCCGAAATGGCGCTCTACGGCGTCAATCCCAACTTCAACTTCACGGTGTAAGCGGAATGACAGCGCCGCAAGCAAAGGTAAACAAGCCGCCATTCGAGCCCTTCCGGGTGGCCGGCGTGGTGGTCTTGTTGGCCGCCGCATTGGTGTTGTGGTTGGTGTACCTGCAGTACAGCGGGGATTTCACGCCGAAGACACAGCTGACGATGTTGTCCGATCGGGCGGGTCTGGTGATGGATCCCGGCGCGAAAGTCACCTACAACGGGGTGCAGATCGGCCGGGTGTCCAACATCGCGGAGGTGCAGCACGACGGCAGGCCGGCCGCGAAGTTCACCCTGGACATAAACCCGCGCTACATGAAGTTGATTCCGGCCAACGTGGATGCAAAACTCGAGGCGACCACGGTATTCGGCGGTAAGTATGTGTCATTCACTTCGCCGAAAGATCCGACGCCGCAACGGATCACGCCACACAACGTAATCGACGCGACGCATGTGACGACGGAGATCAATACTCTTTTCCAGACGCTCACATCGATCTCCGAGAAGGTCGACCCCGTCAAGGTGAACCTGACGTTGAGTGCGACGGCAGAAGCGCTGAATGGGTTAGGCGACAAGTTCGGTCAGTCGATCATCAACGGCAGCGCCATCCTCGACGATGTCAACCCACGGATGCCAACGATCCGCCACGACATTCAACAGTTAGCGACGCTTGGCGACACCTATGCCAACGCGTCACCCGATTTATTCGACTTCCTCAACAATGCGGTCACCACGGCGCGCACAGTGCACCAGCAGGAGAACCAGCTGGATCAGGCCTTGTTGGCGGCCACCGGCTTCGCCAACACCGGCGCCGACATCGTCAATCGCGGCGGGCCGTACCTGGCACGTGGCGCCGCCGATCTGCAGCCTGGTGCCCACCTGTTGCACACCTACGCTCCAGAGCTTTTCTGCTCCATCCGCAACATCAGCGACAGCGAACCGGACGTCGCCGCGTTTACCGGCGGCTTCGGCGGCTACGAGCTGCGAACCAACGTCGCACTTCTCTCCGGGTTGGGACTGATCGCGTCGGCTCCAGGGCTGGGTCTCACCTTGGCGACGCAGGGACTGGCTGGGTTAGCCGGACTCGTCGGTGGCTCGCCAAATCCCTATATCTACCCCGAGAATCTGCCGCGGATCAATGCTCACGGTGGCCCGGGCGGTGCGCCGGGCTGCTGGCAGAAGATCACCCGTGATCTATGGCCGGCGCCATATCTGGTGATGGACACCGGCGTCAGCGAGGCACCGTACAACCACGTCGATACCGGTTCACCGTACGCAATCGAGTACGTGTGGGGCCGCCAAATGGGGGACAACACGATCAACCCATGAAAATCACCGGTACTGTGATCAAGCTCAGCATCATCGGGATGGTGCTGCTCCTCTTCACGGCGCTCATCGTCGTGGTGTTCGGTCAGATGCGCTTCGACCGGACCAACAGCTACTCCGCGGAGTTCAGCAATGCCAGCGGGTTGCGAAACGGCCAGTTCGTCCGCGCCTCTGGGGTCGAGATCGGCAAGGTCAAAGAGGTGAAGCTGATCGACAACGGCCGTCGAGTGCGGGTGGACTTCGACGTCGACCGCTCGGTGCCGCTGTACCAGTCCACGAGCGCCCAGATCCGCTATTTCAACCTGATCGGGGACCGCTACGTCGAGCTGAAGCGCGGCGAGGGCGAGGGCTCGGATCGGGTTCTCCCCCCCGGCGGATTCATCCCGATGTCGCGCACTGAGCCGGCCTTGGATCTCGACGCCCTGATCGGTGGTTTCAAGCCGCTGTTTCGGGCGCTGGACCCGGAGAAGGTCAACAACATCGCGTCGGCCCTCGTCACCGTCTTTCAGGGCGAAGGCGGCACCATCAACGACATCCTCGACCAGACCGCGCAGCTGACCTCACACATCGCCGAGCGTGACCAGGCGATCGGCGAGGTGGTCAAAAACCTCAACATCGTGCTCGACACCACCGTCAGACACCGCCAGCAGTTCGACCAGACGGTCGACAATTTCGAGAAACTGATCACCGGACTGAACAACCACGCCGACTCGCTGGCTGCCAGCACCGCCAACATCAGCAACGCGTCCGGAACGGTGGCCGACCTACTGGCCGACAACCGCGCCCTGCTGCACGACACCCTGAACTACCTCGATCCGATCCAGCAGGCGATCGTCGATCGGCGTGACCAGTACGACGATTTTCTGCACCGGACACCGACCGGGTTGAACACAGTGGGCCGCGCCGTCGGCAGCTACGGCGACTGGGTCAACTTCTACCTGTGCGATCTCACGCTCAAGACCAACGGGCTGCAGCCCGGCGGCCCGGTCCGCATTGTCAAGATCTGGCAGCAGCCGTCGGGTAGGTGCACGCCGCAATGAGAACTCTGGAACCCGCCAACCGCAAACGCATCGGCCTGATGGGCCTGGTGGTGACGTTGCTGGTCGTCGGTGTGGGCCAAACCATCACGAGCGTGCCGATGTTGTTCGCCAAGCCGGTTTATTACGGCCAGTTCACCGACGCAGGCGGATTGAGCAAGGGTGACAAGGTGCGTATTGCCGGCGTGAGTGTCGGGGACGTGGAGGGGATCAAGATCGACGGCGATCACGTCGTGATGAAGTTCTCGACCGGCTCCAACACCATCGGCAGCGAGAGCCGGTTGGCGATCAAGACCGACACCATCCTGGGCAAAAAGGTGCTCGAGATCGAGCCGCGGGGCAGCCAGACGCTACGTCCCAACGGCACGTTGCCGGTGGGTCAAAGCACCACCCCGTATCAGATTTACGACGCGTTTTTCGATGTCAGCAAGGCCGCCTCCGGCTGGAATATCGACACCGTCAAACAGTCGTTGCATGTGTTGTCGCAGACCGTCGACGAGACCTATCCGCATCTGAGTGCGGCGCTCGACGGGGTGGCCAAGTTCTCCGACACCATCGGCAAGCGCGATGAGCAGATCACGCATCTGCTGGCGCAGGCCAACCAGGTGGCCAGCGTGCTGGGTAACCGCAGCGAACAGGTCGACCACCTGTTGGTGAACTCGGACACGCTGCTGGCCGCGTTCAACGAACGCAGCCGGGCTATCAGTGCGCTGCTGGGCAACGTGTCCGCCCTCTCAGCCCAGCTGCAGGGGGTCATCAACGACAACCCCAACCTGAACCATGTGCTGGAGCAGCTGCGCACAATCAGCGACTTGCTGGTCGCGCGCAAGGACGACCTGGCGAACGCGGTCACCATGCTCGGTAAGACCATCGGCGCCTTCAACGAAACTGTCGCGTCGGGGCCGTACTTCAAGGTGTCGCTGGCCAACTGGTTGCTGACGCCCTACTGGGTCTTGCAGCCGTGGGTGGATGCGGCATTCAAGAAGCGCGGCCTCAACCCGGAGGACTTCTGGCGCAGCGCGGGATTGCCGGCGTTCCGGTTCCCCGACCCCAACGGCACCCGATTCCCCAACGGCGCGCCGCCTCCGGCGCCACCGGTGCTGGAAGGCACCCCGGATCATCCGGGACCGGCCGTGGCGCCTGGGTCGCCGTGCTCGTATGCACCGCCGCCGGAGCTGCTGCCGCGTCCGGGCAACCCGATGCCCTGTGCGGGCGTCAACCAAGGGCAGGGTCCGTTCGGGCCCAACGGTCCTTACCCATCGTTGCCCGATGTCATGTCGTCACCGCCGAACCCGAACGGTTTGCCCCCGACACCGGGGATCCCGATCGCCGGGCGGCCGGGAATTGCGCCCCCGGACGTTCCGGGCACACCGGTACCGATCGCGCCGGGACCGTTTGGGGCGCGCAGCGAACCGTTAGGGCCGGCTGGGCCGACCCCGCCACCGTCGGCGTTCGCGCCGGGGCTACCCCCCGGGCCGGCTGCGCCGCCGGGGCCTGGAAACCAGCTTCCGGCTCAGTTCATCCCGCCGGGCCAAGGAGGAAACAGCCAGCCAGGCGGAGGGGGAGGAAGCTTGGGAGGTAATCAAGGTTGAGCACCATCTTTGATATCCGCAACCTGCGACTGCCGAGGGTCTCCCGGGCATCGATCATCATCGGCGCGCTCGCGGTTGCGCTCGCCCTGGTGGCGGCACTCGTGGGGATTCAGCTCTACAAGAAGCTGACCAACAACTCGGTGGTCGCGTACTTCCCGGAAGCCAACGCACTCTATTCCGGTGACGATGTCCGGATCATGGGCGTGCCCGTGGGCGCGATCGACAAGATCGAGCCGGCCGGCGACAAGATGAAGGTGACCTTCCACTACAGCAACAAATACAAGGTGCCTGCCAACGCCTCCGCGTCGATCCTGAACCCCACGCTGGTGGCGTCGCGATTCATCCAGTTAGATCCGCCCTATAAGGGTGGTCCGGTGCTGGCCGACAACGCGGTGATCCCGGAAGAGCGCACCCAGGTACCCACCGAGTGGGACCAGCTGCGCAACACGGTCACCAATATCATCTCCAAACTCGGCCCCAGCAAGGAGCAGCCCAGGGGACCCTTCGGCGAGGTCATCGAATCGTTCGCCGACGGGCTGGCCGGTAAAGGTCAGCAGATCAACACCACGCTCGACAGCCTCTCGCGGTCGTTGACCGCGCTCAACCAGGGCCGCGGCGACTTCTTCGCCGTGGTGCGCAGCCTGGCGCTGTTCGTCAACGCGCTGCACCAGGACGACCGAAAGTTCGTCGCGCTCAACAAGAATCTGGTCCAGTTCACCAACAGCTTGACCGGCTCCGACCATGACCTGTCCAACGCCATACAGCAGTTCGACGGTTTGGTCACGACGCTTCGCCCGTTCCTCGCCAAAAACCGCGAGGTGCTTACGCACGACATCGACAACCTCGCCAATGCGACCAACACGCTGCTCCAGCCCGAGCCGCTGAACGGTTTGGAAACCGTCCTGCACGTGGCGCCGACCGCGTTGTCCAATCTCAATCAGATCTACCATCCGGCGATCGGTGCTGTCCTCGGTCAGCCGGTGTCACTGCTGGGCGACATAGGCTTCGCGAACCCGATGCAGTTGGTTTGCAGCTCGATCCAGGCCTCCGCCCGACTGGGCTATCAAGAATCCGCCGAACTCTGTGCGCAGTACCTCGCACCGATTCTCGACGCGATCAAGTTCAACTACACGCCGATCGGGTTGAACCTGTTCATGACCGCCACGACGTTGCCGAAGGAGATCGGCTACTCCGAGCCACGGCTGCAGCCCCCACCGGGTTATAAGGACACCACGGTTCCCGGGATCTGGGTGCCCGATACACCGTTGTCACACCGCAACACTCAGCATGGCTGGATTACCGCGCCGGGTATGCAGGGCGTCAAGGTGGGCCCGATCACCGAAGGCTTGCTGACCCCAGATTCGCTTGCCGAACTCATGGGCGGGCCGGACATCGCACCGGTTCAATCCAACCTGCAGACACCGCCGGGACCGCCGAATGCGTACAACGAGGAGCCCGGTCCGCTGCCGTTCGTCGGCGTGCCGGGCCACCCGGCGCCGATACCGCCGCCACCGCCAGGACCAGAGGTGATCCCGGGTCCGGTCGCCCCGACGCCGGCGCCGGTCGCCGGGCCGCCTCCTGGGCCGGCGCCCGCTGGGCCGCCGCTGCCCGCTGAATCGGCCGGATCGACAGGACCGGGCCAGTGAGCGCGGCGAGGGTGCTGCGCCTGGCCCGCCGCCGGGCCTGGCAGGTGCTGGCTTTGCTGGTGGCTGCGTTGATGTTGAGCTCATGCGGGTGGCGGGGCATCTCGAACGTGGAGATTCCCGGCGGCCCGGGCACCGGATCCGGCTCCTACACCATCTACGTGCAGATGCCGGACACGCTGGCGATCAACGGCAACAGCAAGGTGATGGTGGCCGACGTTTTCGTCGGCACGATCCGAGACATCCAGCTCAAGAACTGGATCGCCACGCTGACCTTGGGCATGGACAAGAGCGTCAAGCTGCCGAAGAACGCCACCGCCAAGATCGGGCAGACCAGCCTGCTGGGGTCTCAGCACATTGAGTTGGCCGCGCCGCAAGACCCATCGCCGCAACTACTGAAGGATGGCGACACCATCCCGCTGAAGAACTCCGCGGCCTATCCGACCATCGAGCGCACGCTGGCCGGTCTGGCAATGATTCTGCGCGGCGGAGGCATCTCGAACCTCGAGGTGATCCAGAACGAAGTCAACAACATCCTGGCCGGCCGAGGGCCCCAAATCCGCGCGTTCCTGGGCAAGTTGGACACCTTCACCGCCGAGCTCAACCAACAACGCGACGACATCACCCACGCCATCGATTCCACCAACCGGCTGCTGGCATATGTGGCCAACCGGTCGGACGTCCTGGATCGGGTGCTGACCGACTTCCCGCCGTTGATCAAGCATTTCGCCGAGAAGCAACAACTCCTGATCGACGCCACCAATGCGCTGGGCCGGCTCAGCCAAGGCGCCGACAAATACCTGTCCGAAACGCGGGGACCGCTCCATTCGAACCTGGAGCAACTGCAGTGCCCGTTGAAGGAACTCGTCCGCGCTGCGCCTTATCTGCTGGGCACGCTGAAGATCCTTGGCACCATCCCGTTCGACATCGATACCGCTCCGAAGCTGATTCGAGGCGACTTCATGAACTCGTCGCTGAATCTAGACACGACGTTGTCGACCGTCGACAACGCGTTCCTTACCGGGACCGGGCTGTCGGGCGCGTTGCGGGCGCTTGAGCAGTCGTATGGCCGCGATCCCGAAACGATGATCCCCGACGTCCGCTACACGCCGAACCCCAACGACGCTCCAGGCGGACCACTGGTGGAGAGGGCGACATGCTGACCCGTTTCATCAAACGCCAGCTGATCCTTTTCAGCATCATCACGACGGTCGCGCTTCTTGTGCTGGGCTGGTATTACTTGCGCGTTCCGACCTTGATGGGCATCGGCCAGTACCAGTTGAAGGCCGATCTGCCGTCGTCGGGTGGTTTGTACCCGACGGCCAACGTGACCTATCGCGGTATCACCATCGGCAAGATCACCGACGTCGAGCCGACCGAAAAGGGCGCGCAGGCGACGATGAGTATCGATAGCCGCTACAAGATCCCGGCCGATGCGTCGGCGAACGTGCATTCGGTGTCCGCGGTCGGTGAGCAGTACCTGGACCTGGTGTCAGTGGGCAACCCGGGCAAGTTCTTCTCGCCCGGCCAGACCATCACCACGGGGACGGTGCCCAGCCAGATCGGACCGGCGCTGGACACGGCCAACCGGGGGTTGGAAGTGTTGCCCAAGGAGAAGATCAGTCTATTGCTCGACGAGACCGCTAAGTCGGTCGGCGGGTTGGGGCCGGCGTTGCAGCGGCTGGTCGACTCCACTCAGGCGATCGCCGGCGATTTCAAAACGAACCTCCACGACGTCGATGACATCATCCAGAACTCCGCGCCGATCCTGGACAGCCAGGCCGACTCCAGCAGTGCGATCGAACATTGGGCGCGCAACTTGAACGTCTTGGGCGCACAGGCCGCGGGACAGGACCAGAACCTCAAAGACCTGCTGTCGAAGGCCGCGCCGACCGCCGATGACCTCAACTCGGTGTTCTCCGGCCTCCGGGACTCCCTCCCGGAGACCCTGGCCAATCTCGCGGTCGTGATCGACATGCTCAAGCGCTACAACGCCGGCGTCGAGGAGGTGCTGGTGGTGTTGCCGCAGGCGGGTTCGATCGTCCAGACGATTGCCGCGCCGTACCAGAAAGATCACAAGGCTGTACTGGATCTCGGGCCGCTCGGCATGTACCCGCCGCCATGTTTGACCGGGTGGCCCTCGGCCGCCGAGTGGCGGTCCCCGGCGGACACCAGCTTGATCCCTTTGCCGGAAGGTGCGTACTGCAAGATCCCCCAGGACACCCCTGCCAACGTGGTGCGCGGGGCACGCAACATTCCATGCGTCGACGTCCCGGGTAAGAGAGCGGCAACGCCGAAGGAATGTCGCAGCGGCAAACCGTACGTTCCGCTCGGCACCAACCCGTGGTACGGCGACCCGAACCAGATCCTCAACTGCCCCGCGCCCGGTGCTCGCTGTGATCAGCCGGTAGACCCCGGCCACGTGATACCGGCGCCGTCGATCAACAACGGCCTGAACCCGATGCCCGCCAATCGGCTGCCACCGGAAGGATTGACGCCGCCGCCGAAGAGCGATCCGCTGCAGCGGCCGGGCTCGGGTACGGTCCAGTGCAACGGGCAGCAGCCGAACCCGTGCATCTACACTCCAGGCGGGCCTCCCACTGCGGTCTATAGTCCGCAGAGCGGTCAGGTTACCGGCCCCGACGGATTGAAATACTCCGTCGATAACTCGAGCCACACAGGAGACGACGGATGGAAGGAGATGCTGGCGCCAGCCGGCTGAACCCCGCCGATGCCGACGATTCGTCGTCTTCGGAAGTGACGGCCGAGGAGACCAGCACCGAGACAACCGCCGAGGGTCTCGTGGAGACGGAAGCCGAGGATGTATCCGAGGCTGAAGTCGACTTAGACACAGAGACGGAAGCCGAGGATGTGTCCGAGGCTGAAGTCGACTTAGACGCCGGTACGGAAGCCGAGGACCTATCCGAAGGGCCGAACACCCCCGTTGTTGAGCGGAACCCCTCGCGCCTGGGCCGTGGGTGGTTGATCGGCATTACCGCGGCGCTTCTCGTACTGGCCGGCGGTGTCGGTACCGGTGGCTATTTCGCGCTGCGCGCCAACCAAGAGAGTCAAGCCATCGCGCGCCACGACGCGGACGCAGTACGCGCCGCGAAGGATTGTGTCGTGGCTACCCAGGCACCCGACGTCGAGGCGATGACCGCTGGCGCTCAGAAGATCATCGATTGCAGCACGGGAAGTTTCCGTGCCCAGGCGGTGCTGTATAGCAGCTTGTTCGTCCAGGCGTATCAGGTTGCCAACGTTCGCACCCAGGTGTCCGATATGCGTGCGGGGGCGGAGCGCAACAACAACGACGGTTCGGTCGATGTGCTGGTGGCATTCCGCGTCAAGGTGTCCAACAGTCAATCGCAAGACCGAGAAGTCGGATACCGATTGCGGGTGAAGATGGCACCCGCTGACGGCCAATACCGGATTGCCAGCATTGACCAGGTGGCGAAGTGACGGCGCTGGTCGAGCAGACCGAGACCACACCGGAAGTCGAAGCGGCAGCGCCGAATAACCTGGCACGCTGGCACATCCGGGCGGCTGCGTTCGTCGTTGATGTGCTGCCCAGCGTTGCCGTGATAGCGACGATGTTGTTGTTCTGGTTTTCTGTGCCGCTGCAGAGCACGTGGTGGTGGCTATGCGTTTATCTCTTGGCGACCGTGATCCTGCTGACCCTGATTAACCGGGTGGTGTGGCCGGCCAACCGCGGTTGGAGCCTGGGTCGTGCCCTGATGGGGATCGTGGTCGTTCGTCCCGATGGGAGCTCCGCGGGACTGGGCCGGCTGTTGTTGAGAGACCTCGCCCACCTGCTGGACACCACCTCGCTATTTGTGGGGTGGCTGTGGCCGCTGTGGGATGCGCGCCGGCGTACCTTCGCCGATTTGCTGCTTGACACCGAGGTCCGTCGCGTCGAGCCTGATCAGCGGCCCGACAATATCCGCCGGCTCATCGCAATCGTCGTTTCGACCGCGGCGTTGCTGTGTGTCGGCGGGGCCGCGTTGAGCTTAACGGTGGTCTACCTGCAGGATCGACGGTGCGACCAGACACGTGCTGCGATCCAGGCACAGGGACCGAAGATCGTCTCCGAGATGCTGACCTACGATCCGAAATCGCTGCACCAGGATTTCGCCCGGGCGCAATCATTGACGACCGAAAAATACCGGGCGCAGTTGGTCCCACAGCAGGACTCAGTGGAAAGGGGCCACCCCCTCCTCAACGAGTATTGGGTGACCAACAGCGCAGTTCTTTCTGCGGCACCGGATCGGGCGAGGATGCTGCTGTTTCTGCAGGGTCACCGCGGCGGCGGCAATGAGGAACGCATGATCACTGCCACCGTTCGGGTTTCTTTCGTCAAGGTCGCGGGCGGGCGTTGGCTCGTCGACGACCTGACCGTCGTGACGAAACCCAAACCGCCTAGAGGTGAAAAATGAGCCCGCGGCGCCGAATTCAGCCCGGCGAGGAGCCGCTCCTCATTGAGCTGCCGCCGAAGTCAACGCTGTGGTCGAGGTTGCCGCTCCGGTGGAAGCCGCCGCGGCAGTGGTGGAAACCTTCGCGGAGTTGGGCAGTGCCCTCGGCCGTGGCCGGCGCCACGCTGCTGACGGCCGGGGCGATCACGACGTCCTCTCTCGTTCTGGTCGATCAGAGATCGCATCACGAACAGGCGATGAAGGAAGTCGACGTTCTCGGCTTCGCTCGATCGTTCATGACGGCCTTCACGACGCTGGATCCGTTTCACGCCAACGACTATGTAGACCGATTGCTAGCGCAGGCCACCGGCGATTTCTCTCGGCAGTACCGGGACAAGGTGAATGAGGTCATCCTCAACGTCGCGCAAGCTGAGCCGACCAAGGGCACCGCGCTCGACGCCGGGGTGGAAAGGTGGAACGACGACGGCAGCGCAAACGTGCTGGTGGCAACCGAAGTCACATACAAGTCTCCCGACCGAAAGCAAACAATCGAAAGCACAAATCGTTGGGTGTTAACCGCTCAGCGGGAAGGCCACCAGTGGAAGATCAGCAGCCTCCAGCAAGTGATCTGACTGACGAAAGCCCCGATAACGGATCGGGGGACGACGCGACCGTCGAAACCGATTCTGCCGAAACCGAAGTCGAGCAGACCGAACCGGAAGTGCCCGAGGACGACTCCACGATCGACTCGGTCGCAGACGACGAGATCGGCGCTGACACTGCCGAAGACGACCCCGGCGTGCCGGCAGGGCGATCGGCCGGCAGGCGGCTGGTCATCGCGGTTGCCGTCGCGGCCGCATTGTTCGTCGGCGCCACGGCTTTCGCAGCGGCGATGGTGCAGCCGTACCTGGCCGATCGCGCCACCGTGAACACCAAGCTGCAGATCGCGCGGACCGCGGCCAACGCCATCACAACGCTGTGGACCTACACACCGGAAAATATGGATACGCTCGCCGACCGGTCGGCGAAATATCTCAGCGGCGATTTCGAGGCCGAGTACCGCAAGTTCATCGATGCGATCGCAGCGCCCAACAAACAGGCGAAGGTCACCAACAGCACGGAAATCACCGGGGCGGCAGTGGAATCACTGAACGGCCCGGATGCCACCGCCATCGTCTACACCAACACCACATCTACCACTCCGGCCACCAAAGAGATGCCGTCGCTGAAATACTTGTCTTATCGGCTGGTCATGAAACGCGACCATGCGCGATGGCTGGTCACCAGGATGACGACGATCACCTCACTGGATCTCACGCCCCAGACCTAACGGCGGCGACCCGCAGTGCCGCCGAAACTAGTTGAAGGCAAGCCAACTGGGAAGTGAGCGCTCGTGCGAGTCGCACAGCACCTGGCGGGTATCACAATTCCCCTTCGGGACGCCGGCCCCGGCCCACATGCCCCCGGTGTCGCGGCGCAGCACGATCGCCGATGACCCGCCGCCGTCGAGCAGGACGGCGGTGTCGCTGCCCAAGCCGCGGAAGAGATCCTGAATGTTGTCCGGCGTGTAGCTGCCACCTTGGAACACATACATCTCGTCGCGAGGCTTCGAATACGCCAGCGCCGTTCGTGCTGCGCTGGGACCGCCGTCGTGGAGCTGCCCGGTATTTCCCGGGGACAACAGTCCGAGCCCGCTCACCGCGACGAACGAATCGCCCCGGTCTACCAACCCGTTGACGACCGCCGTGGCGGCGTCGTAGTCATGGCCGTCCCGGCCGCCCCTGGGCCACAACACCGATGGCGCGCCTTGGGTCGGCAGGATCATCGTCGCCAACGCACTCCAATTCTCGTTGCCGCCGGAGAGGCCCTGCTTACCCGCGTAGGGAATCGTGCCGGTGACCGCCTGGTTAGCCCGGCCTTGACCGTGGGTGTTGTCGACGTAGGCACCCAACGGTGAACTACACCCGGTGGACCGCCACGAGCCGGCCTTCTGTCCCCGGATGTCGAAGAAGTTGGCGTTGATGGCGATCGTCGGTTGGCCCATCACTTGCCAAGCCTGCACCGGCGCGTAGGTCTCCGAGGCTTGCATCAACCCGTCGCCGGTGCGCGCCCCGGGGTTGCGTTCACAGCGTGCCTGGAAACCTCGGTGGCTGTCCACCAGCAGATGCGGTGAAAGCCGTTGCGAAGCACCTTTGATGATCATCAGGTGGCCGCCGCTGCTCCCGTCGTACCAGCTACCGCCCGCGTTGAGCATCGGTGCCGGATGCCCACCGCCGAAGTTGTACACCAGGTAAGAACCCTGGGTGCTCGCAATGGCATTGGCCAGTAGCTCGCGGGCCTCGGCCCGGGCGACCGGTTGTCCGGTGCTGGTCGCCAGCGCCAGGCACAGCGTCACCCCGACGCAGCAGGCTGCGATGCGCCGGAGGCCGGCGGCGAGAGACGGCACGGTTGCCCTTTCGGCGCGGAAATAGGTAGAAATAGCACAGCATTAAGCACAGGGTTATCACAGGGAACTTGCATAACAGTCGCGTGACGGTTTAGGCGCAGTCCAATGACGTTCGGCCACTGGCACTTTGCGGCTACGACCCAGAGGGCGAACGAACTCGGCTACTCGGCGTTCTTCGTCGTCTCGACGGTGGGCGCCGGTTACGTCGTCAATTCGGTGCCCGCAGCCGATTCGGGCCAACTCGTCGCCTCGAACCCCGGCGGAATCCGGTGATAACCGCGGCGGTCGTAGATGACGGTGACGATGCCGCCGAGCAGCAAACCGATCGCCAGCCCGATGGCGGTCATCGTGAGCGCTTGCGACAATCCGGCATCGGCCTGGCCGTTGAGGTACAGCAGCGCCCGGGTGCCCAGGAACACCTGGTGCATCGGCTCGAACTTTGCCAGCCACCCGAATAGCGGCGGTGCGGCCTGTAATGGCACCGTGGCGCCCGCCGAGGGCAACCCGAGGATCACGAACACGAACATGCTGACCAGCAGGCCGAGCGCACCGAGTACCGCGATCAGCGACGTGGAGGTGATACCGACCGCCGCGATCGCGAATGTCCCAAACAGCCACAGCGGCAGGCTATGTGGGATCGGCATACCCAGCTGGCCGGCAATCAACATGTAGCCGCCCGAGGTCAGCAACGCCAACACCACCATGAACGCCCATTTGATCAACAGCGTGTGGAATCGCGAGATCTTGACCTGTTCGGCGAACCGATAGACCGGTCCGAATTCGGCCGGTACAAAGCCGAGCATCGAGTCCACCAGCATGCTGACCACGAAGCTGCCGGTAAAGCCGGCCAGCAGCAGCAACAGCGCATAGTAGAACGCGGACAGTCCATTGCCGGTCCCGTCCGGTAGCGCACTGTGCACGGTGGACTCGACTTCGATCGGGTTGTCGAGGAGCAGCGTCACAGCAGCAGGCATCGGCGCTCGATTGGTCTGCCGTGCTATCTCTTGCGAAAGCCGTTGGCCCACGCGGCGATCCACCATCGTGACGGAACGCGTCAGCGTCTGGCCGGCGATGCTGGCCCCGAGAGTGCCCGCTCGTGGATTCGTCGAGACAATGATGACCGGCCGCTCGACGCGGCCGGCGTTGACCGCGCTCTTGGCAAATGTCTGCAGCTTGGAAGAGAAGTTGGGCGGTATTACCGCGACGCCGTATATCTGTGCGGTATCCAGTTGGTGTTTGGCGTCATCGTGGGATAACACCCGGACGTCGTATGCGTCGTTGTCGAATCCGGACAGCATTCCCTTGACCACCTGTGCGCCGGTCGGTCCGGCGTCCTCGTTCAACACGGCGACGGGGAAGTGCCGCAGGTTGGTCATCGGCGTCAAGATTCCGCCGAGGTAGAAGGCGGCCAGTGCCCCCAACAACGCCAGCGTGGCGACGATCGGAATGGTCCAGAACCACACCGAGCGCGTCGTTCTCGAGCCGGCCAGGCCGAACCGGCGCGCGCCATCCGGGCGCGGAGGCGTGGTGTCGGGTGCTGCGTGATGGCCTTCAAATCCAGGCATTCGGGGCCCCTTTCGTTCCGGGCCCACCCTATGACGCCGGTCGCAGTGTTGGTGCTTACGTTGCGATATTGCCGAGCGTCGCGTGCATCTCCCAGACCAAAATCTCGCACGCCTCGCGGGCAGTGACGCGGATGCCGTCCGAGGCAGTGAACCGCACGGCGTCGCCTTCGGCCAGCTCGACCGCCGTGTCCGGGCCCGGCAAGGTCAACAGGCCGCGTGCGACGAACAGATGCAGGTAGGGTACCGCCGGTAGCGCGACACCGTCGCCGCTGCGCAGCCGCGCGGCGTGCAATGCCGCCGATCGGTTGTGGATGACGATAGCGGCGTCGTGCCCGGGCATGCCCGACGCGATCGTCGCCAGACGGCCGTCGAGAACGTCGTCGCCGATTTCGTGCTGCTGGTAGCCCGGGGCGATTCCCAACACATCGGGCAGCACCCACATCTGCACGAAGCGGACCGGCTCGGTGTCCGAATCATTCTTCTCGGAGTGCAAAATGCCGGTGCCCGCCGACATCCGTTGGGCCAGACCGGGATAGACGACTCCACTATTTCCGGCGGAGTCGCGATGCGCCAACGCGCCGTCCAACACCCAGGTCACGATCTCCATGTCGCGGTGCGGGTGGGTGTCAAAACCGGTCGCCGGCTGCACCACATCGTCGTTGTTGACCAGCAGCACGCCGTGATGAGTGTTTGCCGGGTCGTAGCGATCGCCGAAGGAGAATGAGTGCCTGGAGGTCAACCACGACGTCGTGGTGACCGCTCGGTCGGCGGCTCGCCGAATCTGCACGGTGCTCGGCATGCCTGCCAGGCTAGCCCGGCGACGGTGCAGAGCGAAGCGATGAGGTGGGGGTACCCCCAGCCGCGAAGCAGCGATGAGGAGGAGCCGGGCAATCCAACCTAGCCCGGCGACGGTGCCCATAGTCGACGAAGCCCGTAATGACGTATCACTCGCTGGCACCGACACGGTACCCGTAGCCCTACTGTAGCCACCAGGCTACAGTCATCTGAAGGGCGCACCGAAACTGGTGCCTGACTCATCGTCTGGAGGAGCTTGATGAACGGCGCACACGCGTTGCTGCACACGCTGGTTGGCTCAGGTGTGACGGTTTGCTTTGCGAATCCAGGAACTTCGGAGATGCACTTTGTGGCCGCCGTCGATGATGTGCCCGAAATGCGCACGATCCTAGGTTTGTTCGAGGGCGTCGCCACGGGTGCAGCCGACGGATACGCACGAATGGCCGATCGGCCGGCCGCGACACTTCTCCATCTCGGGCCGGGCATGGCTAACGGAATAGCAAACCTGCACAACGCGCGTCGCGCCAACGTCCCGCTGCTGAACATCGTGGGCGATCACGCGACGTATCACAAGCAGTACGACGCGCCACTGGAATTTGACATCGACGCCGCCGCGAGTACTTTCTCGGGATGGGTTGACCGCCCCGTCCGCGCCGAAGACGTCGGGAACTCGGCTGCCGCAGCGGTCGCGGCCGCCTGTGGGCCGCCAGCGGTGGTCGCAACTCTGATTCTTCCGGCCGATGTTTCCTGGAACGAGGGCGCCGTGCCTGCCCCGCCGCCCGGCGCGCCCGCAGCGTTTGGTGTTGACGATCTGGCCGTTGCCAATGCAGCCAAGGTGCTCGACTCCGGCGAGAGGTGCTTGTTGCTGCTGGGCGGTCGGGCTCTTCGCGGCACGGCGCTGGCCCACGCTCGTCGCATCGCCGATGCGACCGGCGCAGGCCTGTTGAGCGAAACATTTCCTTCCCGCGTGGAGCGGGGCGCCGGGCGACCCGAGATTGACCGTCTGCTCTACGACATCGACGCCGCCAGAGCCCAACTCGCCGGGTACCGCCAGGTGATTTTGGTGGAGGCCCAAACGCCGGTCTCGTTCTTCGCCTACCCGGGTATGTCCAGCGAACTGGTCTCCCCAGACTGCCAGGTACATGTTTTGACCAGCCACGGGCAGGATTCGGCGAGCGCATTGGCCGAGCTGGCCGATCGCACGGCGGCCGAGCGTCATCCCCGCCTCCGTGCGCTCGCGCGCCCACCCCTGCCTACCGGGCGGCTGTCGAAAGCGGCGGCTGCCGATGCGGTCGGAGCACTTCTGCCCGAAGGCGCAGTCGTGATCGATGAGGCCGGCACGGCCGGGGGCCTGGTGCCAACCGCCACGGCCGGCGCGCCACCGCACGACTGGTTAAAGATCACCGGCGGAGCGATTGGCTGGGGACTGCCCGCAGCGGTTGGCGCGGCAGTTGCCGTTCCAGATCGAAAGGTTGTTGCGCTGCAGGCCGACGGCAGCGCAATGTACACGATTCAGTCCCTGTGGACCGCGGCCCGTGAGCGGCTTGACATCACCGTCGTGATCTTCAATAACCGCTCGTACGGCATCCTCCGGGGTGAGCTGGCACGCCTCGGCGTTCCGGCCGGACAGCAGGCTCACGACATGCTGGATCTATCCAGGCCGGATATCAACTTTGTGTCATTGGCCGAAGGAATGGGCGTGCAGGCTGAACTAGCTACCACGGCAGAGCAGTTCATCGCTGCCTTGCGCCGCGGACTCGACGATCCGGGCCCCCGACTCATTGATGCGGTGCTCTAACAGCCACGAACGCAGCTAGGGCCGGTGTCGATCGGCGATCGCTGCTGTCGCGAATTTATCACTGGGACTGCTGGTCTGCGAGACGCTGCAGTACTGGAAGGATCGCCTTATAGATTTCGGTGCGATCGTATTCTTCTAAGTTCAGCCCGTGGATGAGGTAGGGCTCGAACAGGCGCCAGCCGAGTAGAGCGGCGACTAGCGTCCCGACAAATGCCCGCTGCGAAAGGGATTCCGCATCTGAAGCTGCCGTGTGGTTGGCACCAGCGAGGTCGCTCAGGCCGGTAAGGACCAGTGATGATTCCTCGGCTGGAAGCACATTGTCGAGTTCGTCCTGCAAGATTCCCCAGGCCATAACTCTGGACAAGGTGTTAGAACCTTCAAGCAGGATCCGGCTCAACGCTGTCGCCAGATCCTCGGACGACTCCACAAGATCGTGGAAGCTGCGTTCATGCGCGCGCCGCATCGCCGCCGTGATCACGGCGGCCTTGGTGCCGAAGTGGCGATGGACGAGTCCGTAGTTGACGTTCGCCTGCTCCGCCACACGGCGAAGCGTGACTTTGTCTGGCCCGCCCATCTTGCACAGCTCGATCGTGGCCTCGATGACCGCCTCGATGATCTGGTCGCGTCCTCGAGGACTGGGAGCAACTGTTGCCGTTCGCTTTCGGGCGGCTCGGCCCCGAGGCACCGGCCTAGCGCGAGGCGGTTCTTTGGCCCCACTGTCTGCGCCGTCAACCCCGGCCGCGCGTGTTCTACTCATGGCTCGATCCTGGACGGGTGGCGCTGGCACGAGCACGGGCTTGAATCGCGACGCACGACGGACAGAGCACGATGTATTTTTGCACGGTCGCGGTCATTGCTGATCTAGGGTGTTCCGTCCTCGAGGCGGCGTATGTGGGGGCCAGACCCGGTGCATTGCTGCTCGTCGGCGAACCTGGTGGTAGCGGCGTTCTGCCCTGCGCGCGGACGCGCCGTTGATCGCTAACGTTGGATCGACTTCACTTCCAGGAATTCTTCGAGGCCGAATTTGCCGAGCTCGCGGCCATTACCACTCTGTTTGTAGCCACCGAACGGAGCGGCAATGTTGAACTGCCCGCCGTTGATATGAACCTGTCCAGTGCGCATCCGCTTGGCGACCGCCAGTGCGTGATCCGGCTCGCCAAACACCGCGCCGGACAGCCCGTAGATGGACTCATTGGCAATGTCGACCGCTTGGTCCTCGGTGTGGTAGGGGATCACCGACAGGACCGGGCCAAAGATTTCATCCTGAGCGATTACCGCGTCGGGGGCGACGTTGCCGAAGATGGTCGGCTTCACAAAGGCGCCGTGCTCGAGCTCTTCCACGGATCCTTCACCGCCAAACACGAGGGTGGCGTTCTCGGCGACGCCCATCGCGATGTAGTGCTTCACTCGCTCCTGCTGGACGGCCGAGGCCAGTGGGCCGATACGCGTATTCACGTCGGTGGGATCACCCACCACAAAGTCCGTGGCGGCAGCCACCAACTGGTCAAGGATGTCGCCGTGCCGAGATGAGGGCACCAACATCCGCGTCCACGCTGTGCACGTCTGGCCCGCATTCGTCCAGGCGTTGGCGAGTCCGATCTCGACAGCCGTCGGTATGTCGGCGTCCTCCAAAACGATGTTGGCTGACTTGCCACCTAGTTCTAGCGAGACGCGTTTGACCGTGCCAGCCGCCACCGCAGACACCAGCTTGCCCGCTCGGGTGGATCCGGTGAAAGACACCATATCGACGCCGGGGTGGGCGGCGATGGCTTCACCGACCACGGGCCCCTTGCCGTACACGATGTTGAGAACTCCGGCTGGCAGCCCCGAGTCTTGGGCGACGTCCGCGAGGATCCCGGCACTCGACGGTGCGACCTCACTGGGCTTGAGAACGACTGTGTTACCGGCGAGCAGCGCAGGCGCGACCTTCGCAACGATTTGGTGCAGTGGGTAGTTCCAAGGGGTTATCGCACCGACGACGCCGAAGGGCTCACGGATGACTAATGAGTTGCCGATTTGCTGGGTCCAGCTGAAGGTTTCGGCCGCACTGGCAGCCGTGTCCGACGAGCGGATGGGTAAGCCGACCTGGACGGTCCGGGAAAACGAAATCGGCGAACCCATTTCGGCGGTAATGCCTTCGGCGATCTCACAGGAGCGGGCCGCTAGCCCATTGGAGATCCGTTTAACGATGGCGACGCGCTCCGCCACAGGCGTGCCGGACCATCCTGGCAGTGCCGACCGCGCGGCTCGTACCGCACCGTCCACGTCGCGAGCGGTACCCGCAGGGACCCGGCCGACAATAGCGCCATTGGCGGGATTGACAACTTCGATTGTTTCCGCGTCACCGGCAATGGCCATGCCGCCAATCCAATGCGCGAGCAGGTTAACCGAATCCGCAGACATCTCTGAATGATGGCAGTAGACAACGAGTTACGCAAGCAACTGACGAAATAGCCGGTGCACCAGAGACGTTCGCGGCTACGACATCGGTCGACGCGGTATGTGGGTCAGATCGAGAAGCATAGACAGATCGTGAAAGTCGCATCCAAAGATGTTCGGAGAAAACGCCGTACGCCGCCGCAGCCTAGGTAAGGAATGCCGCTCCTGCGCCCAAAGGCTAACGCAGGAGCACGTTCGGTATTGGCGTGTGGCGCAGAAACGCTTCTTGCCTCCCAAAAGTGCAGGGCATGTCGTCCATGGGTCTTGACCGTACTGTAGCCCTGTGGCTACGATCGGTCAACAGGCGCCACGGCAGCACGCGGGCCGTAGTTGGTCCGCACATCACGCGAATCCGGGGTGCCCGTGTTGAGTTGTCCACTTCGATAGGCAGGACGAGAATGACCGCACAACTTCTCAGCGCCCGCGCTGTGCCACTCGATGAGCAGGAGCCGATAACCGCCGACTGGCGACGCATCGTTGAGCCGACGCGAAACTGGTACTACCCCGGCTCCGATACCGAACTCAATCTCGGTGCCGCGCAGGTAGTGATGCATGACGACGCTCTGCAGCCGCGCCATTTCCACGCGATGGACCAGATCCGGTTCGTGACCACAGGATCGATGTCCTACGGGCGTCACCAGCGAGCCGAAGCCGGCGATCTTGTGTATTTCCCCGAAAGTGTTCCCTATGGACCCGTGCAGTACCGCGACGGTCATATGTTCGTGCTTCAGTGGCCCGGACCGAGCGTGAACGGCAAGTTCATCGCCATCCACGAAATGCAGGCGGCGGCTAAGGAAATCGTCAAGGGCGGCGGTCAATTCGACAAGTCCAAGGGCGGGGTATTCGTACACCCAGACGGCCGTGTGCAGGAGGGATACGAGGCTATCGCCGAGTTCATGAATGGTGGCCCGCTCACCTATAGCCCCCAACGTTTCGACAATCAGGTGCACGTCAAAAGTGCCGCGATCGACGCCGCTGACGTCGACGGCGCGCCGGGAGTGAGCATTAAGCACCTAGGCTTTTTCACCGAACGCGGTCCCAACGTGAAGTTGCTGCAATTCGCGGCTGGGGCGAAGCTGCCGGAGGCGCTGGCGCAGAGCCAGCAGGTCTGGGACGTCATCAACGGTGCGATTACCTACGACGGAAAGACGTACGGCAGTCGATCATTGCTCTATGTCTCGCCGGGCGCACACCGAGCCAGCGTCCATGCAGAAGAAGACACTCAAATGCTGGTCGTTCACCTGTGCGCGAAGGGGGCAAACGGGATGCCCTTCAGCGAATTCTGACCAACCTCATCAACGAGGTCCCTACGTTCTGGATTCGACAGGGTGGCCTCGCGATCGGCGGCGGTGGACGTGACCCGTATCTTGGTAATCGCGCTCGCCGCCGCGCGATCGCCAATTCAGCGGATTGACAATGTATTCCGACATGGCTCGCCGCGAAGGCTGGATATGCGAGGCCAATCGATTTCTGACTTGGGAAGCTGGCCGTTATGACCTATGTCGTCACCGAAGCATGCATGGACGTACTCGACCGGTCGTGCCTAGAGGATTGCCCGGCGGACTGTATCTACCAAGGCGACCGCAAGATGTATATCAACCCGGTCGAATGCATCAACTGCGGAGCGTGCGAGCAGGCCTGCCCGGTGGAGGCGGCATTGCCAGCCCGCATACTGCTTGGCACATCGGGAGAATGGAATATCGCTGACAATGCTGCGTTTTTCGCGCACCCTTTGCCGGGACGCAGCGCGGCACTTGGAACACCGCGAGGTGCGTCGCCACTCGGTCCCATCGGCGTTGACACCCAAGCCGTCACCGTCTTGGCCGACTGTGCCGGCATCCTCGTCGGAGACGATGGTGAATAGTGCCGTAGTCCCGGTCGCCGCGAGCCGGCTGGCGCTGCTTCTGCTGGACTTTCAGTACGGGGTCCTTGACACCATAAGGAATTCGGCCGATGTCTTGTCGCGGGCGGAAGTGGCGCTGTGCTGGGCACGCCAGCAGCGAGTCCAGGTGGCCCATGTGCGCGTGGCCTTCACAGAAGAAGACTTCGTCAGGGTGCCGGCTCACAACAAAGCTCTCCGGCAGGTAGTCGAGAGCCGGAAATTTGCAGATGGCAGCCGCGAGGCGGCGATCCATTCCCGCGTTGCCCCCCAAGGGCGTGAACTTGTGGTACGCAAGACGCGGTTCGGTGCATTCAGCACCTCTGAGCTGCATCGCCTGCTGCAGGAGTCGGGCGTCGATATGCTCATCCTGGCGGGCATCTCAACGAGCGGTGTTGTGCTGTCAACCGTACGGGATGCGCTGGATCGCGATTACGAAATCTACGTGCTCGCCGATGCCATCGCCGACCACGACCCACAGCTACATGACGTTCTTATCGAACGTCTTCTTCCGCAGTCGGTCAACGTGATCGATACTGACGACTTGCCGAGTTTGGCCGGTGCTGGGCGCTATGCGACCCCGCGCGACCGCGGCATTGCAACGGTGAGCCACACGGATTTCCAAGATGATTGATAATGCGACTACGCCTGCGAAAGGCAAACTGTCAGACGATGTTTGCGCTCAACTGGCACGAGACCTACACCGCGCCTGCTGCGATCGGATCTATGTGCCGCCGATCACCGAGACGCATCCCGATTGTGACCTCGCCGGCGCGTACGCGATAGCCAATGCCGTCAACGATCTCAAGATCGCGTCGGGACAAGTCGTGAAAGGACACAAGATCGGCCTGACGTCGCAAGTGACGCGTGATCTCGCCGGCGGTGAAGGACCCGACTTCGGGACGCTGTTCGACGACATGTTGATCCCGGAGGACTCCACGGTCTCGCGCTCGCGGTTCAACGCTGGCGTGGCTGTGGAGATCGAGATCGCTTTCGTACTGGGCAAGTCGCTGCGCGGACCGCACGTCACCGCTGTCGATGTCATGCGGGCAACCGATTTCGTTCTGCCCGCGATCGAAATCGTCGACAGACGCTACTCGCGACGAGGACCTGGCCCGTTGATCGTCGACAGCGTCGCCGATGGCGCGTGGTGCGGCGGTGTCGTTCTCGGGTCGACGCCCCGTAAGCTCAACCAGGTTGATGTCCGCGGCGTCGGCGGGACGCTGACGATTAACGGCCAGCCACGCGCCCACGGAGTCTCGTCGGCGGTGATGGGTAACCCGGTGCTGGCTGTTGTGTGGCTTGCGAACAAACTGGCGGAGTTCGGCGTGACCATGGAGGAGGGCCACATTGTGATGTCAGGCTCGTTTACCACCCTGGTGCGTGTTTCGGCGGAGAATTCGATCGTGGCATCTTTCGACGATTTAGGGGACGTCAGGTTTCATCTGTCGCCCTGATTTGCGCTGGTGCAGGGTAGGCGTTGGCCAAGCACACCGCGGTCGCATTGTTGTGCACGGGCCGGGTTGGTTCATCCGGCACCGACCAGACGGAGCGCAAAATCGACGTACTGCCATACGATTTCGTTTTCGCTGAGTTCACCATCTTCGCGGAACCACACCGCCAGGCCCATACCGAGATCCAGGATCGCGTAGGAGGCAAGTCGTGGCGATGCCACGTGAAATTTCCCGACGGCCGCACCGTCGGTGATCAGCTTGCGGAATCTGGCCTCGTATTTGGCGCGCTGCGCCAGGATGGAATCTCGGTGTGGCTCTTCCAGACTGCGGATTTCGCGGTTGCCGACGAACGCCTCAAGTCGGTGGCGGGCGTGATAGCGCACGTGCGCCTCGACGGCTCGGCGCAGCCGTTCGGTGGGGTCGGCGGTGCCGGCGATGGCGCGGTCATGCTCGGTGAGAAGCGCTGTCATGGTGCCCGCCATGATCTGAACGAGCAACTCCTGTTTGCAGGTGACGTGCTTGTACAAGCTGGGGCCGCGGATGCCCACCCGATTACCGATGTCGGTCATGGTGGTGGCCTCGTAGCCCTGTCGTGTGAACAGCTCGAGTGCCGCGCGGCGAATCTCCTCGGCACGCGCGCTGCCCTTGCCGCTCATGACCTGCCTCCAGTCGGCTAACAGCAATTAGCCTGAGTGACCATACGCACAGTGGTTCTGGGTTGACTA
The DNA here is from genome assembly GCF_035570115.1 of Mycobacterium sp. GTDB lineage: Bacteria > Actinomycetota > Actinomycetes > Mycobacteriales > Mycobacteriaceae > Mycobacterium. The sequence goes on along the minus strand of NZ_DATMLH010000247.1, from coordinate 26,888 downwards.
TACTGAGTCCGTTGCGATCTCATTAGGCTAGCAATCATTAGCCTATAGGAGTGCGCGTGGAGTTGGGCATTGGCATGTCGGGCGGCCCATCAGGCACCGGGTGCCGCTGACATGACAACTGCCGGGCTGAACCCGCGGACACCTGTGCTGATCGGAGTCGGGCAGGCCGCTGAGCGGCTCGAGGACCCCGGCTATGCTGGCCTGTCGCCAATCGCGTTGGCGGTCCAGGCGGCCCGCGCCGCGGTCGCCGACTCGCAAGCAAATGCTGACGCCGTGATAGCCGCGGTCGACACGATCGCCGCCACCCGCCAGTTCGAGAACTCCTCGGCCCGCGCGGTGGCCCCGCTGGGTAAGTCGACGAAGTTCCCACTGTCGGTGGCGCATCGGCTCGGTGTGGCGCCCAAACGAGCGGTCCTGGATGTCGTCGGCGGACAGTCCCCGCAGCACCTGGTCAGCGAGTTCAGTCGTGCCATCGAGGCAGGATCGGCGGATGTGGTGCTGCTAGTGGGCGCCGAGGCAATTTCCACGATTCGCCACTACGCCGGTACCGAGGACAAAGCAGACTTTTCCGATGATCCCGCCGGGTCCATGGAGGACCGCGGGTTCGGGTTGACCGGTTTGGTCACACCGGCACTGGTAGCTCACGGTATCGGCGCGCCGTCAACCCAGTATGCGCTGCTGGAGAATGCGCGCCGGGCCGCGCAGGGCCGGGGCCGCGGCGAGTACGCCGCAGCGATGGGCGCGTTGTTTGCCCCGTTCACCGAGGTAGCCGCCCGCAACCCGTTTTCGGCTGCCCCGCTGCGGCGCAGCGCAGACGAGCTGGTCACCGCCACCGAGCGCAACCGGATGATCGCTGACCCCTACCCCCGGTTTTTGGTCGCGCGCGACCAAGTGAACCAAGGCGCGGCGGTGCTGCTTGCCTCGGCGGATGCCGCCCACCGCTTGGGGGTGGCGCAGGATAAATGGGTATTTCTGCACGGGCACGCCGATCTGGTCGAACGCCCCCTGCTGCAGCGTAGCGTGCTCGGCCAGGCCCCTTCGGCGGTCGCCGCGGTGCGCCATGCGCTGGAGGTCGCCCGGGTGGGTGTCGACGACATCGACTTCTTTGACCTCTACAGCTGTTTCCCCATCGCTGTTTCCAACATCATCGACGCCCTGGGCATGTCGGCGTCTGATCCGCGCGGCCTGACCCTCACCGGCGGGCTACCGTTTTTCGGCGGAGCCGGCAACAACTATTCGATGCACGCCATCGCCGAGGCCGTAGCCCGGGTACGAAGCCGTGCCGGCAGTTTCGCGCTGGTTTCGGCGAACGGCGGCATGCTGTCGAAAACCTCTGTCGGTGTCTACAGCACCACTCCCACACCGTGGCGCCCTGATCGCAGTGCGCTGTTGCAGCGCGAGATCGACGACGCCGATGCGCCGGCGGTGACCGAGCGTGCGACCGGCTGGGCCACCATTGAGAGCTATACCGTCGTCTACGGCCGCAAGGGGACCACCGGGATAGTGATCGGGCGGCTGAAATCTGACGACAGCCGATTCGTCGCCAAAGTGGCAGAAGGTGACGATGAGCTGCTGGGGATGCTGCAGTACGCAGATGAGCCTGTGGGGCAGCCAATTTACGTGAGCGCACTCGACGCGGGAAACTGTGTCGGCACGTCAAGGAGCCGGATCACCCACGACGCTTCTCGAGGGCCAGTCGGCGTTGGGCCGGTAACGTGACCACGAGTTCGCTGACCCACATGTTCTGCTGCCAATGGACGCAACAGGCGTGTCGCTAGCTTGGGGGTGACAGAGCCGATGTCAGACGGGAGCCTTCCGCTCGACGGCGTGCGGGTGGTCGACCTCACCGACGGCGTCGCCGCGGTGGCCGGGAGATTTCTGGCCGACCTGGGTGCGGATGTGGTGCTCGTCGAACCGCCCGAGGGGTTGGCCTCACGGCGTGCTCATCCCCGGCACGACGGGCACGGCCTGCGTTTTGCGACCGGGCACTTCAACAAGCGCGGCATCGTGCTGGACCTCAGTAGCGCTGAGCAGCGCAGCGCGCTGCTGCGTCTGACCGATGCTGCCGATGTGGTGCTGGAATCCCGACCCGTCGGTGAGTTAGACGCGCTGGGTGTGGGGCCAAATGTCATGCGCCAACGCAACTCCGCACTCGTTGTGGTGTCCGTCACCGGTTTCGGGCAGACCGGCCCCTACCACCGATGGCGCGCCAGCGAGTCGGTGCTGGTGGCGATGTCCTCCGCGTTGAGTCGCTCGGGAGCGGCCCACCGCGAGCCGCTGGTCCCCCCGGGCGAGTTGGGCGGGCAAACTGCGGCCATCCACTGCGCCTTCGCGGCGTTGCTGGCTTATTACCACGCGCGCCGAACCGGGCACGGTCAGTATGTCGACTGCTCCCTGCTGGACCTGGTGGTGCAAGATCTTGACCCCGGCTTCGGGATGGGTGGGTCGGCCAGCGGGGGTCGGCGGCTTTCCGAGCAACCGCCGGGACGGCCCGACCTACGGTTCCTGTATCCGATCATTGCCTGCGCTGACGGCTACGTACGTATGTTCATCGGCTCGGCCAAGCAGTGGCGGGCCCTGGTCGGCTGGATGGGCAGCCCTGGGGAGTTCACCGACGCATCCTACGACCAGATGGCGACGCGGTTTCGCGACTGGGCCGCGATCCGCAGCAGCATTGAGAAACTGTTCGCGGACAAGACACGAGACGAGATCGCTTCCCGCAGTGCAGAACTAGGCATCGCTGTCGCTGCGCTGCATACCGCTGCCGAGATGCTTGACAATGATCATGTCCGTCAACGAGGGTCATTTACCCACGTGGAGGTGGCGCCCAACCTGCATGGCGCAGTGGCTAACGGCTGCGTTGTATTCGACGGCGCGCGGATGGGATTTCGGCATCGCGCCCCGCGCCTGGGCGAGCACAGTGCCCAGGTCGGGACCCACACACCTCGCCGAGCCTCCCGCGGCCCGGTCGGGTCTGCTCGCCGCCCGCTGGAGGGCATACGCGTGTTGGACCTGGGGGTCATCGTCGTCGGCGGCGAAAGCGGACGGGAATTAGCCGATCAGGGCGCCGACGTCATCAAGGTCGAAAACCGGGCATTTCTCGATGGCATGCGTCAGGGCGATCGACCTGGTCGTTGTGGATACAACTTCGCCGTCGGCAATCGAGGCAAACGCAGTCTGGGCCTGAACTTGCGCACTGAGGCAGGCAAGAATCTGTTCGGCGAGCTTGTCGCCAAATCGGATGTGGTACTGACGAATTTCCGGCCCGGCACCATGGAATCCCTCGGTGTAGGTTATGAGCGGCTACGCGCCATTAACCCACGGATCATCGTGGTGGAAAGCAGCGCTTTCGGCGCCACCGGCCCATGGGCCACCCGGATGGGCTACGGACCGCTGGTGCGTGCAGCGGTCGGACTGACCTCACTGTGGCGCCACCCCGACGCGCCGGACGGCTTCGGGGACGACAGCACCGTCTACCCCGATCACGCTGCCGCCCGGGCGGGCGCAGCAGCCGTGTTGGCCGCGCTGATCCAGCGTGAGCGCACTGGCACGGGTTGTCGTATCGAACTGTCCCAGATGGACACCGTGTTCATGCAGATGGCCACGGAGTACTTGCGCGAATCACTGGTGCCCGAAAGCCTGCTCGCTGCAGGTAATTCTGACGAATTCGATGCGCCCTCGGGGGTCTACCGGTGCGCTGGTGAGGACGGCTACTGCGCGGTGAGCATCGACGGCGACCGCGACTGGGCTTTGTTGGCCGCGGCCATCGAGCGCCCTGACCTGGCCGGCAATCCTGACTACGACAACGCGGCAGGGCGCGTTGCCGGCCGTCACGAGCTCGACGCGGCGCTGCAGCGATGGCTCATCGAGCGCACACCGGCCCAAGTCCAGGACGCACTGCAAGGTCTGGGTGTGGCCGCTGGTGCCGCCACTCATGTGAACGACCTCCTGACCGACCCGCACCTGGCAGCCCGACACCAGCTCGCCACCCTTGGCCAGCCCGGCCACGACAAGCCCCTAACTGTCACCAGGGGCCCAGCGCTGTTCGACACGATCCCCGAGCCGCTGCTGCGGCCCGCCCCGCTGTTGGGCGCTGACACGCGCGATATCTGCCGCGAGATCTTCGCGATGAGCGACGCGGCAATCGATGCGTTGATCGACGCCGAAGTCTTGGAGGTGCCCGAAGCGCCCGGCTAATTCTGTCCCGCCGGCGCTCACGGTCAGATCCCATCGGCTGCCGATCGGTTCGTTGCGCTGCAAGACAAGACGGCAACGCTGCCGCGTGGCGGTTGGGGCCGGTATGTAGCCGAAGACGGCGACAGCCCAAGGGTTTACGGGCTATGGCACCTAAAAGCCGGGAAGCAATACGGGTTTGATGACGTCACCGCTGATCGCGGCCTTTTCGGCCTCGTTGATCTGATCGAAGCCAAAGGTGGTGATCAGCCTGTCAAACGGGAATCTGCCTTGCCGCCATAGCCGCAGCAGCTTGGGGATGAACGTCTGAGGTACAGCGTCTCCCTCAACGATGCCCGTCACGGTGCGGCCTACTGCCAGCGCTCCTGGCGGCAGCACCAACGCGTCGGTCGAAAGGCCGACCAGCCCACACACGCCGGTCGGCCTGAGGAACCCGATCGCAGCTGTGATCGCCGCGGAGGCCCCGGTGGTGTCCAGGGTGTACTGGGCGCCGCCGTCGGTAAGCGCGCGTACCTGGGCCGGCGCGTCACCGCCTGTACCGATAATCGTATGCGTCGCACCGAGTTCCCGCGCCAAATGCAGACGCCCCTCGCTCAGATCGACGGCGATGATCGGATCCGCGCCGGATAGCCGCGCGGCCATCACTGCGCTCAGGCCCACCGCCCCCACACCCACGATCACGATGCTTGCGCCGGCCTCGACTCCCAGCGACTGAATCACTGCGCCGGCACCGGTCTGGATTCCGCATCCCAGCGGGCCGAGCAGTTCCAGCGGCAGGTCCGCGTCGACCGTGGTGACGTTGCGGGCCGCGACCAGTGCATGCGTGGCAAATGAGGACTGCCCGAACCAGCGCGCTGATACCGGTTCCCCGTGCTTGTCGTGCATCACGGCGGGCGCCTGGGCGCGGGCATCACCAAAGTTGCGGCGCACGAAACTCTCACAGTAGGCAGGGTGACCGGACTGGCAGTTGATGCATCGACGGCACGAGTCGTAGGACAGCACAACATGATCGCCTACCGCTATTCCGTCGGTATTGGCGCCGACGGTCTCAACAATCCCGGATCCCTCGTGCCCGACCACCACAGGCAGTGCGCTGGGGGGGTGCGCGGCGCGGGCCAGCAGGTCGGTGTGACAGTGGCCCACACCGACAATGCGCACCAGGATCTGCCCCGGACCAGGCTCAGCCAGACTCACCTCTTCTAGCTCGTAGCGTCCGGTGCGATCGCGTAGCACAGCGGCGGTAATCTGCATGTTGGTCACACGAATCCGGCGACACCCGGGCCGGCGGCGCGTCGGGAGATCGGGTCAGACACCTTGGGCCGCGGCTCCGTTCAGGACCGGACCGATGTCCATGTACACCCGGTAGTCACAGATAAGGTCACCGCGCATCCGAAAGACATTGCAACACGGCAAGGTTACTGTGTTGCCGTCCAGTAGCTGGTAGGCGACATTGAGCCGCACAACCCATATGTCGAAATCCTCGACGGCATGCCAAAGGTCGAGCACCTCGTGACGCAGCCCCTTTATAGCCTGGCCGACCTGCTGGAACAGCGCGCGGAACGCAGGCTTCCCGCAGACCTCGGGCAGGTTACCGAATTGGGTGCTTACGTCATCGGTCATGTGCGCGACCATCGCGTCGACGTCGCCGGCGTCCATGGTCGCGAAGACGTCCATGATCACTGCCTGCCGCATCGCAGGGATGGGCCCCAACGCGGTGGCCAGGCCACGGGCGTCGGACGTCGCTGCAACAGGGTCATTCATGGTGCCTCCACCGATGGTGACGGACGACCCGGCGGCACCGCCTGATCGTGCCGGGCGTCGCCCGTTGGCCCCGGCTCGTCCGACTGTAGAAAGCCCCTGCAGGCCGTGCCATCCGCTTCGCGCCGATTGACGTCCACATCTGGCTGCGTTCCCGGCGCACCGTGTTGAACGACTGCACCGGCCCTTAACCTCGAGGCGTGAACCGACGTGTTGAGCGGCCGCAACCCCGGCCGGGCGGATGCCCTGATGGCGGTCGACATTCGCTGTCGGTGCCCGACGCGCCAGGCCTTCACGTCTGCGGCGCCTCACCGCGAGCACGGACGAGTTTCACCGGCCTTGGTCGCGAACGTGGAACATGCTGAGCAGCAATGTGATACAGCTAGGGACGGGGCCCGGCGGGGTCGACATCGGCCACGGCACCTTATGCAGTGCGCTCGCCAACACAGCGGAGTTGTACGGTGACCACCTCGCCTACTCCGATCGGCTGGGTCCGGGAGGGCGGCTACGGACCCTGACCTGGCGACAATTTCGCGAGACCACGCGCAGGGCCGCCGCCGGGTTGATCGCTCGCGGCGTCTCCGAGGGCGATCGCGTTGCCATTATGGCGTCCAACCGCATCGAACATATCGTCGCCGACGCCGCGGCCCTGCACGCCGGGGCGATACCGGTTCCGATCTACCTGACCGCCGCAGCTGAGCAGATCGCTGCGATCGCCGCGCAATGCACCCCCACGGTGTTGGTCGCCGAAACCGCTGATCAGCTCGCCCGGTGGGAGCAGGCTCTGAGACATGTGGATCGGCCCGGGCTGATCTTCGGTTTGGATGCCTCCGAGGAGGCAGGCAGCCAAAGTTGGCAGACGTTGGTTGATGGGGGCGCCGACTACCTCGGCGATCGGCCGGATCAGTGCGAATCACGCTGGCGTGCACTGTCTCCTGACCAGGCAGCCACGGTGGTGTTCACATCCGGAACCACCGGGGCCCCCAAAGGCGTGGTGCTCACCCACCGCAACGTGGTCTATGAGGCCAACGCCCTGCGGGCCGTCAACAACCTGACCGACGCGGGCACCTCGGTGTCCTACCTACCGTTTGCTCATATCGCCGAGCGGATGTTGAGCATGTATCTGCCGTACGTGGCTGGCGGCCACGTACGGCTGCTTGCCGACGCATCCGAACTTGCCGAGACATTGCCCGAACTGCGTCCCACCCGGTTCTTCGGCGTGCCCCGGATCTGGGAGAAAATTCAAACCTGGGTTACTGCGGGCCTTGGCGCAGCTGACGAATTCAACACCGCCGAAGTGCAAGCGGCACTGGACACCGGCCGTCGTTACGTCACCTCGCGGGAAAGTGGTTCGGTCACACCTGGCGGGCTGCTCGAGGAGTTCGCACGCGCAGATGCACAGGTCTTGTCGGGCTTACGGTCGCACGCGGGTCTGGACCGATTGGTGTGGGCCACCACCGCTGCCGCGCCCATGCCGGAACAGACGTTGAAGTTCTTCGCCGGGTTGGGAATCCGCATCTACGACGCGTACGGAATGACCGAGACCTCCGGGACGGCCACGACGAACACCGAGGACGCATACCGCCTGGGCAGCGTCGGGCTACCGCTGCCCGGAGTTCGCGTCGATCTCGCCGACGACGGCGAGATCTTGCTCCAAGGGCCGACGGTGTCGCCGGGGTATTACGGGCAGATCGAGGCCGGTGTTGACCGGTGCACGGGCGAGCGGTGGCTGCCCACTGGCGATCTGGGGCGCCGCGACGCCGACGGGTTCCTCTACATCGTGGGTCGCAAGAAGGAAATGATCATCACATCGTCGGGCAAGAACATCGCGCCCGCCGCGCTGGAACAGCTCTTGCTGGAATCCGAATTCATCAGCAACGTAATAGTCTACGGCGACCAACGACCCTTTCTGGTCGCGCTGATCACCATCGACGCCACGGTGGTGCATGCCGCCACGGTTGGAGGGTCTGCGGCCCCCGACATTGACGATCTGATCGCCAGCACTCGGGTTTGGACTCTCATCCAGCAGGCCGTCGATAGCGCCAACGCCCGCGTGTCACGCCCCGAGCAGGTGAAGAAGTTCGCACTGTTGCCCGAGCAGTGGACACCGCAGGGCGGGCAGCTCACGCCAACCCTCAAGCTTCGGCGCGAGGTGATCGTGACCCGCCACCGTCGGCTGCTCGACGACCTCTACGGAGGCCCCACACACGGGCGCAGCGCATGACGACCTCCGGGCTGCTGGAGCGGCCGCGGTTGTTCATCGACGGCCGCTGGCATGACACGACCGGACCGTCGAGTCCGGTACTCGAGGCGGCCTCCGAAGAACTTTTGGGCTCCGCGACGCTTGCTGAGGCCCACGACGTGGATGCTGCGGTAGGCGCCGCCCGCAGGGCGCTGCGAGGCCCGTGGGGCTCAATCGACGTGCAGGAACGCTGCGCGCTGCTGGACCGATTCGCCGACGCTCTCAGGTCGCGCGCACAGCAGACCGCCGAATTGGTCAGCCGTGAGAACGGCATGCCGATCGCGTTGTCACGGGTTGCCAACGGGCTCAGTCCGGCTGCGATCTTCCGCTACTACGCACGCCTGGCGCAGACACAGCCGGCACGCGACGTCCGGATCGGCAAAACCGGTCGCCGCACGCTGGTGCTGCGCGACCCGGTGGGCGTGGTCGCGGCGATCACCCCGTGGAACTATCCGCAGGGGCTCGCCGCGATGAAGTTGGCCCCGGCGTTGGCCGCCGGTTGCACCGTTGTCCTCAAGCCGGCACCCGAAACCGCCTTGGATGCTTACGCTTTCGCAGAAGCTGCGATAGAGGCAGAACTGCCCGCGGGGGTGCTGAATATCGTGCCCGGCGGGCGCCAGACCGGCGCGGACTTGGTAGCGCACCACGGCGTGGACAAGGTCGCGTTCACCGGCTCGACGAATGCAGGTCGCGAAATCGGGGCGGCGTGCGGCGGGCTGTTACGGCCGGTCACCCTCGAGCTCGGCGGGAAGTCGGCGGCGATCTTGACCGACAGCGCAGATCTGGGGGATTTCCTGCAGCAACTGCCGGCGGTGTGCCTGCCCAACAACGGGCAGACCTGCCACGCCAGCACCCGCATCCTGGCACCCCGGGTCCGCTATCGCCAGATCGTCGACGCGATCACCGACACCGTGCGGGCCTTACGGGTCGGCGACCCCCTACAGGAGGACACCCAGATCGGTCCGTTGGTCAGTGCCGCCCACCGCGACCGCGTCCTGGGCTTCATCGAAGCTGGCCGACGAACCGCGGCGCGGATCACCACCGGCGGATCGGTACCGGCCAATCAGGACCGCGGTTTCTACGTGGCGCCAACAGTATTCGCCGACGTGGACAATTCTTCGGTGATTGCGCGCCAGGAGATCTTTGGGCCCGTTCTGTGCATCACGGCCTATGACCACATCGATGACGCGCTGGCGCTGGCCAATGACTCCGACTACGGGTTAGCAGCCACCGTGTGGACAGCCGATGAGGCCGCGGGTATCACTTTGGCCCAGCGGCTCGAGAGCGGCACGGTCGGTGTTAACTGCTATGAGCTCGACGTAGCTGCACCATTCGGCGGAATCAAAGCCAGCGGCATTGGCCGTGAGCTAGGTCCCGAAGGACTGCATGCCTACCTGGAGCCCAAGACGGTATATCTGGCGCCCGCCGCCGCGCACAGAAGCTGACCGCCGACCTATGACAGCGCACTGCGACGTCAAGTCCGGCCAGCGGTGGACTACTCGTTGCGCGAACTGGCTGTCCCGCCTGACCTTTAGCCCCTTATGTTGAGTTCTATCGAACATTCACCCACGGGGTGAGCCACGTTCCACTCAGTCAGGATGACACTTGTCCAGCATTGTCGATAGCTCAGCAAGCGCGGTCGAGGACGACCGCAATCGTCAGCTCGCCGCGCGGTACGAACTGGAGCGGAGCAAAAGGCTCAATGCCCAAGGCAACGCCCAATACATCGCTATCGAAGGCCAGTTTGAAGATTTCGCCCGCGACCCCAACGCCACCGACACCATCACCCGCAGCGCATCGGTCGAGTTGGTCGACGTGCTCATCGTCGGCGGCGGCATTGCGGGACTCCTGACATCGGTGCAACTGCGACGTGCCGGGATCGGCAGTTTCCGGCTCATCGAAAAAGGCGCAGATTTCGGTGGCACCTGGTACTGGAACCGCTATCCGGGAATCGCGTGCGATTGCGAATCCTTGATCTACCTGCCGCTGTTGGAGGAGTTCGACTACACGCCGTCGGTCAAGTACGCGCCGGGCGCCGAGATCGCCGAGCACCTGCGGCGCATCGCCGAGAAGTACCGCCTGTACGAAAACGCCTACCTGCAAACGCAGGTCAGCGATGTCCGCTGGTCGGATCACGACTCGCGATGGGTGGTGTCCACTGACCGCGGTGACCAGATCCGGGCGAAGTTCGTGGTGCTGGGCAGTGGACCGCTGCACCGGCCCAAGCTGCCTGGGATCCCGGGGATTCGCGATTTCAAGGGCAAACAGTTCCACAGCAGCAGATGGGACTACGACTACACCGGCGGCGGCCCCAGCGGTGGGCTTGACCGGCTGCGCGGCAAACGCGTCGCCGTGGTCGGAACCGGCTCCAGCGGGATTCAGATCGTGCCGGTGGTGGCCCGAGACGCCGCTCACCTCTACGTCGTTCAGCGCACCCCGTCAATCATCGACAGCCGCGACAACGGCCCCATCGAACCGGGCTGGGCGGCGCGCCAGGACCCGGGGTGGCAGCGCCAACGGATGGAGAACTTCGACGCCATCCTCGCCGGCATGCCCCAGGACGTCGATCTGATCGGCGACCAATGGACCACGATCTGGGGCGGGGGCGCCCAGGCCCGTACCGCCGGTTCGCCCGAAGCCGCCGCGGCGCTGTTGGAAACGATGGATTTCGCTCAGATGGAGCGCATCCGAGCACGCGTGGATGAAGTGGTCGAGGACCCCGCGACCGCGGCGGCGCTCAAGCCCTACTACGGCCGGTTTTGCAAACGACCCGGATTTAACGACGATTACCTGCCGACGTTCAACCGCCCCAACGTCACCCTTATCAACACCGAAGGCAGGGGTCTTGACCGGATCACCGAGAGCGCAATTGTGTTCGACGGATGCGAATACGACGTCGATTGCATCATCTACGCCACCGGCTTCGAATTCGCCGTGGCCGCAACCCGATCGGGCGGATTCGAAGTCCACTCGCCCACCGGCCAGACGCTGTCGGAGCATCGCGCCGAGGCTGTGCGTTCGCTGCACGGAATCTACGCCAACGGGTTTCCGAACCTGTTCATCATCGGCGGGCTGCACCAGGCGGCTGTTTCGATCAACCAGCCGCTGGTCTTCGGCGACCAGGCCGCACATGTCGCGCACGTGATCGACCACGCGCTGCGCCGCGGCGCGACCACCGTGGAAGTGCGACCTGAGGCGCAAAAGCGTTGGGGTGACGTGATCACCGAGATGTCCACGTTCAATCCCGAAGCCAGCCGCAACTGCACCCCCGGGGCGTACAACAATGAAAACGCCGATACCAACCAACAACCCAGCGTGTTCGCGACTGCCTATGGTGGCGGCCCCATCGAGTACGGAGGCGTGCTGGAGGCCTGGCGGTCCGACGGGATGACACGCGACCTGGAATTCGGATTCGCCGCCCCCACCGACCCCAGCCGCGGCCGCGATGTCTGAATCACCGACCGACACGATGGCCGCGCACGCCAGCGACGATGCTGCGGCGACGCGACAGCTGGCGCCGGGCGATCTGCGCGACGATCCACGGGCTGATCCACGCATGGTTGCCGCGTTGGCCGCATTCGGTCTCGACCGCCAATCACCACCACTACCCGTCGCGGCGGATTCGCCACGCGAGGCGCTATTGGATTACGCGGCCCAAACCGAGGCGGGCTTCGGCGCACTGTTCGACGCGCTGCTGGCGGGCCTGGCCCCCGTTGCAGGGGTCTCGCAGGAGACCGCCATCATCGCCGGCCCCGACGGCAACGACATTGCGTTGCGCATCCATCGACCCACCGTCCAGCCCGGCAACCGAACGCTGCCGTGTGTGCTGCATTTTCACGGCGGTGGTGGGGTCATCCTCAGCGCCACGGACCCGTGTTATGAACGCTGGCGCGACGAACTGGCCGCCCAGGGGGCCGTGGTTATCGGGGTGGAGTTTCGCAACGCCGCAGGCAAACTCGGCAATCACCCTTACCCGGCCGGCCTCAATGACTGCGCAGCGGCCACCAGGTGGGCGCTGGAGCACCGCGCCGACCTGAGCGTTGACGCCGTCGTGGTGTCAGGGGAGTCCGGCGGTGGGAACCTGGCGCTGGCGGTGGCTTTGACGGCCAACCGCCATCAATGGAGCCGCCGACCCGCCGGCGTGTACGCGATCGCCCCGATGATCGCCAGCCCCTGGGCCAAACCCGCCGACCTGCCGTCGCAAACCGAAAACGACGGCTATCTGATCTCCTGCGGGCTGTTGTCGGTGATGGGCGCACTCTACGACCCACTGGCGGCCCACGGCGACGAGGCGCTGTGCTGGCCTCAGCGCGCCGGCGACGCCGACCTTGCCGGGCTGCCTGCACACGTGATCTCGGTCAACGAACTAGATCCACTGCGCGATGAGGGGCTGAGCTACCAGCGCCGCCTACTGCGCAATGGTGTCAGCGCTGTCGGGCGCGTGGTGGCCGGCACCGTGCACGCCGGTGACGTGTTCTTTGCTGCTGCCATGCCCGATGTGTACGCCGCCACGATCCGCGACGTCCGCGGGTTCGCCGGTCAGCTCTAACTACTGCAGCGGGCGGTCCGCTGCACGACCGCTTTAAGGAGAACATGGTGACCAACGACATCACCGTCCCGGTGCTCATCGTCGGAGGTGGCGGAGCGGGACTCGCGGCGTCAATGCTGTTGTCGCAGCTAGGCGTTGAAACACTGCTGGTGTCGCGCTACGCCGAGACGTCGCGGCTGCCCAAGGCTCACGTGCTCAACCAACGCAGCATGGAGATTTTCACCGACATCGGAGTGGCGCCCAACATCCTGGCCCGCAGCTCGCCCGTGGAGAACATCCGCACGGTCGCCTGGTACTCGGGTCTGGCCGGTGACGGCCCGCCCGAGCGCCACGGACGCCGGTTGGCCTCTGCCGAAGGATGGGGCGGCGGCTATACCGACCCCGACTACATCGCCGCGAGCCCGTGTCCGTCGGCGAACCTGCCCTTGATACGGCTAGAACCCATCCTCAAGGAATTCGCCGAATCCCGCCCCGAGGGAATCGTTCGGTTCTTTCATGAGCTGATCGACCTCGAGCAGGACAGTGATGGTGTCACCGCCACGATCCTGGACCGCTCCACCAACGAGCAGTACCGGGTGCGGTGTTCTTATCTGCTCGGCGCCGACGGCGGGCGCACCATCGGGGACCTCGTCGGGATCCCGATGGAGGGAATCACCAACCTGCGCCACGTCGTGAACGCCCACATTTCGGCCGACCTGTCGGGTTACTTCAGCGACGACGACGCGATGATCCGCTGGGTTTACAACCCCGATGTACCCGAACACCTCGATTACGGCTGTGTGCTCATCGGCGTGGGTCCCGACCATTGGGGATCGCGGTCCGAAGAGTGGCTGACCGTGCTGCCCTACCCCTATGAACATCCCGACGCCTCTGACCCGGCCAAGGTGATCAAACGCGTCGGCGAGTCGCTGGGAATACCCGATTTCGCCCCGACCGTGCACAACGTCAACAAATGGGTAATGGAAGGTGTGCTAGCGGAACGCTTCTCAGCGGGACGAGTGTTTCTGCTCGGCGACGCCGCGCACCGCCACCCGCCCACCGGAGGACTGGGCCTCAACAGCGCCTTCCACGACGCGTACAACCTGTGCTGGAAGCTGGCCGCCGTGTTGCAGGGACGCGCGGGCGCCGCGCTGCTGGATACCTACGAGGCCGAACGCCGGCCCGTTGATTTCGTCAACATCCTGACGGCGGTCTCCGCAGCGATGAACCACGACACGGTGGTCAACGCGCTGGGATTGTCGCCGGCCAAATCTGTCGAGGAGAACTGGGAAGCGCTGCGTCCGTTGTGGGACGACCTGCCCGATGCCCCGCGCCGCCGACATAAGCTCAGCCAGGCCGTGGCATCCCATAGTTACGAATTCCGTCAGCACGGCGTCGATTTCGGATATACGTACCGTTCGGCGGCCATCGTTGACGACTCGTCCCCCGAGCCGGCCCGAATTGACCCGGTTCGGATCTACCAACCAAGCACTCGACCGGGAAGTTCGCTGCCGCACGCTTGGGTTGAACGCGAAGGCCGGCGCCTGGCCCTGGGATCGCTGGTGCATGGCGGCCATTTCGTGCTGATCACAGGTGAAGACGGTCTGGATTGGGTGGAAGCCGCATCGAAGATCGCCGCTGAGCGCAATATTCCGCTGCGGACCACGCGAGTGGGGTTCGTCGATGTGGACCATGTTGACGTTCGTTGCGCGTGGCTCAAACATCGCGGGGTGAGCTCGGCCGGCGTGGTGCTGGTCCGCCCCGACAGGTTCATCGCGTTTCGCTCCCCAGAGGCGGTCAGCGATCCCGCGGCGGCCCTCAACGCCGTGTTCGATCAGATTCTTGCCACGAACGAAAGGTGAAGTGAAATATGCGCATTGGAAATCTCGACGGCCGATTGACCCTATTCCGCGATGGCGGCGCCGTCGACGTCGAGCAGGCCAGCGGCGGAGTGTTTTCCCACGACCCGCAAGCGGTGTACCGGCGCTGGGACGAATTCAGCCAGTGGGCGGCCCAGCAGCCGGGCGTACCGCAGCCATACTCAGCCGACAAGCTGGGGCCGCCGGCGCCGCGGCCTGAACAAGTCTTCGGCATCGGGGCGAACTACCGCGGCCACGCCGCCGAGGGCGGTCTGGAGGTGCCGGAATGGCCCATGGTGTTCACCAAGTATGTCTCGTCGTTCGCCGCACCCGCCGGCGTGGTCGAACTTCCCACTGACACCGTGGATTGGGAGGTCGAGCTGGTAGTCGTGGTGGCCCGCACTGCGTTTCACGTCCGCCCCGAACGGGGCTGGGACTATGTCGCGGGGCTGACGCTGGGCCAAGACCTCTCCGAACGCACGACCCAACTGCTGGGACAGTTGCCGCAGATGAGTATGGGCAAGTCGTTCCCCGGATTCAGCCCCACCGGCCCCTACCTGGTCACCCCGGACGAATTCGACGACCCCGGTGACCTGCAGATCAGCTGCCTTCTCAACGACGACGTCATGCAGAAGGCGTCCACCGCCGACTTGGTCCATTCGGTTCCCAAGCTGATCTGCGAGTTGTCCTCGGTGCTTCCGTTGAGCCCCGGCGACGTCATCTTCACCGGAACGCCCGAGGGTGTGGGCACCACCCGCAAACCCCCACGCTACATACAGCCCGGCGACGTGCTGGTCAGCCGGCTGGAGGGCGTGGGGGAGATGCGCCACACGTTCGTGGCCGCCAACCTACCGACCCCCTCATCACGAAAGGACGCGTGACGTGTCACTACACCGGCTCACCCACCTCAAGATCGGCGTGCCGAACCTCGACGACGCCGCGACGTTTTACACCGACTTCGGGTTGACCGCGGTACAAGGTGCCGACACGGCCCACGAACGGCGGTTCAGCACTGTGGACGGCGGGGAACAGCTGACCCTCGTGCACTCACCGATTCGCCGGCTCGTCGAAATCGGGGTGGCCGCCCAGGACCACGACGATCTGCACAGCATCCAGTCGCGACTGGCCGGCCTGGAAGTTGATGCGCGCGTGGACGGCTCGGAACTGGCCACCGTTGAGCCCGCGACCGGCATCGGGATCAAGATTGCGGTGGCCGAGCCGCTGCAGCAGAAGTGTCAGATCGCCGAACAGAACTACCCCGCAGACATCCGCCGCCCCGACGTGCGGGCACCGGCGCTGTACCGCGAGGCAAAAGTGCGCCCTCGCAAGCTGGGGCACGTGGTGTTCGGGTCCACCGACTACCAGACGTCCAAACGATTCTTCATGGAAGGCTTAGGGTTTCGGATCAGCGACGAAGTCCAAGACATCGGCGCGTTCATGCGATGCTCGCCTGATCACCACAACGTTTTGGTGCAGGCCGCGCCCGTACCACATCTGCACCACACATCCTGGGAAGTCGACGACATCGACGAGATCGGTCGTGGCGCACAAGACCTGCTCGCTGAGCATCCCGAGCGGCACGTCTGGGGGATCGGGCGCCACTGGATCGGGTCTAACTTCTTCTGGTACTTCCGTGATCCAGCGGGCAACATGACCGAGTACTACTCCGACATGGACGAAATCATCGACGATCAGATCTGGGAACCAGGTGTCTGGGGGTTGGACAAATCACCCAACCATTGGGGTCCGCCGATGCCGCCGTCAATGATCAAGCCAGATGACCTGGCTGAGCTGATGGCCGGACTGCACTGAATCGAAACAACGATGGCCAAGATTAGCTATCCCGATCCAGCCGAGATTCCCGAGCCGCTGGCGGGCATACTCGCCGCGATGCCCAGTGTTGCCGCCATCGATATGCTGGCCCACTCACCGGTGCTCACCGAGCACTTTCTGCGGCTCGCCCAGGCCCAGTTCACCGCTTTGGAACTGCCCGAGCGTGCCCGAGAATTGCTCATCCTCAGCGTGGCCGCCAAGGGTAGATGCGATTTCGAATACCAGCAGCACATCCCGATCTCAGTGGCCGCCGGCGTTGAGCCCGCTTTGCGACGCGCCATCTGGGATGGCACGCTCGATACGGCCGGATTGGCTGAGGCCGAACGGGTATTGATCGAGTTTGTGACCGATGTGTTGAACCGACCCCGGGTAAGCGCGCGGCGTCTTGCCGCCGTACAGCGCTTCTACCCACCACGCCAGATCGTGGAGATCCTTCAGCTAATCGGCTTCTACTGGGGCTTCGGCCGGTTCTGCACGGTGCTGGACATCGAAGTCCAGACATCGACCGCTCTTGACGCGTTTGAGGCGGTAGCCAACCTCGATCCGGCATAGGCGTTTTGGGCGAGGCTTGTATAGCTGTGTTGACGCATCGTTAAATCGCTGTCCTGCAGCGTGATTAGTCCTGGATCCGAGTTGAGGATGTCAGCGCTGGGTGCGTAGCGTTTCGGAGGGTTTGCGGCCGAACCGGCGGGCGTAGTCAGCGGCGAACCGACCGTAGTGGCCGAAGCCCCATTTGCGTGCGACGGTGCTTGCGGTGGTCCGCTCGGGGTCTGCGCCCAGGAGTTCGTCGTGGGCCCGCGCCATGCGCACCTGACGCAGGTAGGCCATCGGAGGTGTGCCCACGTAGCGGTGAAACCCCTTGTCGAGTGCGCGGACACTCAAACCCACCGAAGCCGCGATGTCGGTGACCGTCTCGATCTCGGTGGGCTGACTCTCGATCAGCTCCAGCGCGTTGCGGATCGGTTTGGAGCCCGGCACGGCCCGGGGGCGGGTGAGTGCCTCGGTGTAGTTATGTGTCTGGCTGACCAGAAGACCCGTCATGATCAAGCGACCCAGCTGTCTGGACATCGCGGGCACCGTAGTCAGCCCGGTGGGATCTTTCAGCTCGCTGTGCAGCAGCGTCAGCGCTCGCGAGAACGGCGATGAGCGGGACGCGCTGAATTGCAGGTCGAAGCGCAACGGCTTGGTGACAGGCGCCCCCAACATCCCGGCAAGTTCGGATTCAACCGCGGACTGCTCGAAAAGCAGTGTCTCCATGCGGCATTCGTCGGTGAGATATTCCACCATCACCGGGTTGCCCGGTGAAACCACGACCGCCGATCCGTCGGCGACACGCGCACTGCCGCAGGCGCTCGTAATCAAAATCTGTCCCCCGACCGGGAGGCACACCGCAATGAGCGGATAGCAGGACGAGCGCACCGTCGACGTCGAAATCTCCAAGCTACCGAGGCTGAGGTTGGGCAGCTTGCAGGTGGCTACTTCCATGCGCAGGTTCTTGACCCGGGGATCAGGCCGGATGGTGACCGTGCTGTAAGCCTGGCTCAGCGCGTCGGTGGCGGCGTCGACATCGCCGGCCGACAATCGCTGAACCGTAGGCCAGCTTGGCTGAGGTGGCCGCGCGGTCGACGCGGGCCAGGGTTCCCCGGTCGGTGCGGGCGGTCCTCCAGCAGCTGGCGGATCCGCGGGCAACGGGCGCTGACCTGTGGGCACGGTCACATGTTAACTATTTGATAGTCATCTACCAAATAACAGTGCATCGCCCTCGGCGGTGACCGAATATGCAGTACTGAGCTGGTCCACTGGTGCCGACCATCTCGGTGCGGGACCACCCCGTCCGCGTACTGATTGGGTCACACCAGTGACCTGCAGTTTGTCGAAGTACGTATTCTTGACGAAGGATTCAAGCGGGCGTCACGCGATGCAGAGGAAGAACCGATTTATGAAACGTATCGCGCGGTCGGTGGCATTCGGTGCGATCGCGATCGGGGCGGGTCTGGCGGCGTGCTCGTCCCCCCACCAGGGTGTGCCGACCTCCGGCAAAACCGCAGCGCCACAGCAGGTTCACATCCCCGACGCGGTCAAGGTGCCCTCCGGCAACAAACTTGCCAGTTCGTTCGAGGGCCAGGGGGAGCAGATCTACCAGTGCACCAACAACTTGTGGGCGTTGTTACAGCCCGCGGCGATCATCAGCGACAAGGGCAACCCCGTTGCCCTGCATTCCAAGGGCCCAGTGTGGATTTCGACGGTCGACGGTAGTGAAGTCAGCGCGACACCGGTACCCAACGCCATCGTGAACCACGACGACGCGATAGCAGAGCTGCTGTTGAAGGCCACCGAGAATCACGGTGCCGGGCAGTTCGGCTCGGTCACCTACATTCAGCGCCTCGCTACCAAGGGCGGGCTGGCGCCGAAGGGACCATGTGCATACGGAACTCGGGTGAGTATCCCGTATTCGGCGTTCTACCTCTTCTATACCGCTGGTTGAACCACGGGCGCGCTCACTACCAAACAGGACACGAAGTTTGCGACCCTACCGCCTCATTGAGTGAGCGCGTCGATGAGGGAGTCACCGGCCTCATGGGCAACGAGGTGGCCCACGCCGCTGAGTTCGACATATCTGGCGGTCGGGATCAGTTCGGCGAGTCGTCGGCCGTTGTCCACGGTGATCAAAGGATCCTGGGCGCCGTGGATGATCGTCGTCGGTGCGCTGATGCGGCGCAGCCGCTGCGGCCCATGCCAGGACATGATCGCCCTCACCTGGTTGACAAGGCCGCCTCGCGGTGTGATTCGCCGCATGATCTGGTCACCGAGTTCTTCGAGAACCTGCGGGTGCGCGGCAGCGAAACCATCGCCGGCCGTCTGAGCCCAGGTCGTGACGAAGTATTCCCGCAGCGAGTGACCCCGGGGTGGTCGGCCCCATGCCAGGCGCAACGCATCACTGCTCATCGGGGTGTGCGCCGGGGTGGGTGGCCGTGTTGCGACGAGGACGAGCTTTTCCACAATGTCGCTGTGGCGAATTGCGAGTTCCTGCGCGATCATCCCGCCCATCGAAATGCCAAGCACCGCGGCCGGCCCGATAGCGCTGTCGTCGAGCACATCGCGGGCATCGTCGGCCAAGTCTTCGATCGTGAAGGGCCAAGGCGCTGAACGTGACCATCCCGTCCCGCGGTTGTCGATCCGGATGACGTCGTAGCTTTCCTCCAGGCGACTCAACCATTGGCTCGGCCACGCCAGGCCGCTGGCCGTCCACCCGTTGAGTAGTAGCAGTGGGGGACCGTTGCCGCTTTTGCGCCAGTGGACCACCGGTCGTGCCTTGGTGGCCTTTTCACTCTCGAAAAATCGCGCGTTCACCCTGCGCCGGCCCGGCGTCGTGACGGTCGCCGCGTGACTGATTACCGCCGAGCCGATCTCGCCGGCGGTCGCCAACGCGCGCCGCACCGCAGCCTCGTTGCGGATCCCGACTTTCATTGCCACGGCGACGGACTCGCTGGCAGTGCATGGTCCTAGCGCCCTCGCCAGGTGAGTTGCGATTACTTCAGCGTGCGATGGAATCACCGTTTACCCCTTTGGGCGAACACCGTTCGCCCCGACGCGAGGCCGCGTGGACTCGGGGCTATTCGACTGGGGGACAGACGGTCCACCGATCTGGTCTTGGGTCAGAACTGCATCGAGCCAGTCGAGGATCGTAGGCATGGTCTTACGCCGCATCGCGCTTCCGACGAGCAAGCCGATATGGCCTGCGTTGAGTTCGCGCTCCGCGGCGTTGTTTGACCCGACCAGCCCGGTCAGCGGCTTGACCGAATCCGGCGGCGCGACGTGATCTTTGCTGCCGTAGATGTTCAGGAACGGTGCAGTGATGCTGGACAATTCGCGGATGCGCCCGCCGAATGCCACCTTGCCGGTGGTCAGGCTGTTCTCGCGACTGAGCTTGCGGATCATTTCGACGAAGGTGGTGCCCGGGAACGGAATGTGCCCGCGGGCCCATGCCATCAGCGCCCAAATCGCCTGTGTTGCCTCGCGATCATGTAAGCGATCCAACAGGGTCACGTAGGTGACGAGATCTCCCAACGGGCGGATCATCTGGAACGCTGCAAGCATCGCCGCCGGAGGCACGTTACCGGTTTCATCGAGAACGTCTTCGGGTTCGATCCGGCCCTGCCGTGTCAACCAGGACAACGGTCCCACCTCGTCCCAGTTGGTGGGGGCCGCCAGGGTTATCAATGCCGGCGGCTGCTGCTCGGCGGACGCGGCCCACAGCACGGCGATCAGACCACCGAAGCAGTGTCCGATGACGATCGGCACTGTTGCGCAGCGTCGCGTCGCAACGCCGACGGCGGCCATCATGTACTCATCGACGTAAGTCGACATGGTGTTATGTGCATCGCGCGCGTCGGGTACGCCCCAGTCCAGGCACAACACGTCATACCCCGCATCGAGGAGATGTTCGACGAAGCTGTCGCCATGGCGCAGATCCCAGATATGGCTGCGGTTAATCAGGCTGGGGACCAATAAGATCGCGGGGCGGCCTGTGTCCGCCCCGGCGGTGTAATGCATCAGGCTGGCCCGCCCTCGTGACCAGATCACGGTGCGTGGTGTGCAGCCGACACCAGGTCGGTCCAGTCCGGCAGCCAACCGCAGTCCGTTGACGATCCGTCTGATCTGCCGGTCGGCAGCTACCGCGAGGGCATCCGCCAATCCAGTGAGTGATGCCGTCCCGATCATGAGCGCCGTGTGCGCTCGGGGCGGGCTGCCCATTTCGACTGCTGGGCGTCAACGAGCCGGTCGATGCTGTACTGCAGCTGGGCAATCTGGCGAGAGGTGGGAAGGCCCAGGGCGTCTGCGATTGCATAGCGTGCGGCGTCAACTGACCGGTGTGCAAGTCGGCCAAGGGAATTGGCGACCGTCATGGCATCAAGAACTGCGTCGCTGCGTACGGCCTGCTCTAGGCGGGGAGACAACCGCCGTTCGGCCGTGAAGAACGCTGTTTTCCAGTCGGTGGCCCAGTCGGGAAGATTCAGTTCCATGGCACCTGTGTCGTCAAGATCATGGTGTTCAGTGTCTTTCTGCGCCGCGCGTCAGGATCATCTGCCAGATAAGGCTGGGCTGCGTATCCGAGGTTGGTTGGTTGACCGGCGTTGGTGACGGCGCGGCTGGCTCCTGTCATCCAGGCGATGACTGCGCCAACCGCGCCGCGACCGACGTTAATGCGGCCGGGTGCGTCCAGACGAGCCGCCTGAGGCTGACGGTGATCCACAAATGGCCGCAGTAGGAGAGGCGTCGTGGGGCCGCCGCGACGAGCACGTCATCGGCCTAGATCGACAAGATTCGCACCACGGCCGCGGCCACGGTCGCCGCGAAGATGACCACCGCCGGCAGCGAACCCTTGGCGTCGCCGGCCGAGATGTGACTGACGATCGCACCGATCATCAACAGTGCGAGTCCCCCGGCAGCCGCCGCACCGAGCACAGGCACGACCAGACCGATCAACAGCCCGGCCACCGCCGCGATCTCCAAGAAACCTACGAGGCGATACAGCTGAGGGTTGATCTGCAGCTGGTCGCGCATCCGCAACGACGTCTTGGTACCAAGGATTTTCGGGATTCCCGCGCCGAGGAATACCGCGGCCAGAACGATGGTCAGGACAACTGTTGCGACGAACATCGATGATCCTTTCGGTGTAGGTGACATCTGACTGAACGATCGAAAGCCCAATCCCGGCGTCATTCAATCGCGTTGTGCTGCAACAGGTACTGGGCGAAACCTCGTTGGCATGCGACGGTGCTTGCCTTGGTTGATGGTCCATCATCGATCTCCGCAGAACGTGCTGGTCGCCCGAAGGTAAACGCGGCGTAGAGCCGCACGCCACCACCCCCGACACAGTCGGCCAGCACTGGATGCTGACCGGCCAGAACTGTCTCGCAGAGCCAGTCGGCCCGCGTCTACCGTGGCCTCACTACCGGGTTTGTGAGCTGCATCGTCAGGGGCACCCCGGCGCCTGACACCGACGAAGGCGCGGGGATGCAGGAAATCGGGTTATGGACAAGAGCCGCCTGTTTGAGCGGCGCGCCCGATGCGGACCGCAGTCAGAACGCGTATTCGCGAGTGCCTCCGTCGACCTGGATGACGGCCCCCGTGACAAATGAGGCAAGCGGTGAAGCCAGGAACGTGATGACCGCCGCGAGCTCTTCCGGTCGGCCGGCTCGTCCTAAGGGGATCAGGTCGGCGATGAGGGCATCACGAGCGTCGCCTGGCGGAAACGACAGGTCCGTTTGCTCTGACTCGGTGAAGCCCGGCCCCACGGAGTTGACGGTGACGCCGTATTTGGCGACGGCCGTGGACATCGACTTTGACCATACGTGCAAAGAGGCCTTTGCCGCGCTGGCGGCGTTGATCGTGTACGGCTCACTCTTTCCCACGTACGGCTCGCTACTTCCGGTGATGTTCACCACGCGCCCGAATCCTCGCCGCTTCATCCCATCGAGGAACTCGACGGCCAATCGTCGTGGTGCATCAAGATTGATCGCTGCCGCCTCGGACCACTCTTCATCCGACGCATTTAAGGCGAGGTATCTTGCGCCTCCAGCGTTATTGATCAGGATGTCCAGGACGCCGATCGACTGCTCAACTTGTTCACGGACTCGCTCTGCGGCGCCGGCTGACGTCAGGTCCTCTGCGATGAGTGCTGGACGGTCGTGCCCCGCCTTCTCGAAGTCTTCGGCAACCGATTCCAGGTCGGACTTCGATCGTGCCACGACTGCGACCCGACAACCTTCGCCGGCCAGCATCATCGCGGTGGCTTTTCCGATTCCCTTGGTGCCGCCCGTTACAAGGCAGGTTCGGTCCGTCAGCTGTAGGTCCATGTGGTGAATGCTCCGTTCCAATTCAGCGTGTTGTCCCGAATCGGGCTAAGCACATGCGTCCTGGTTTCTCGGCCCTCAATCCGGCCATGCGATCGAACTGCCAGTAGCTATCGATCGGTCCAGACGATCATGTCAGCTGCCTCCAATATCGTCAACAGTAATGTTGATAAAGTTCGCGTGTGTCCGCGCGCCTGAGTCGTACCGGCCCGCTGGCAGCCGGGTGTGACCTCGGCGTTTGATGAGTCACATGGTGTGACGCGTGTCGAGCGACCGCAGCGGATGACTACCCATCTGTTGATTCAGACACCCACGAGGTAAACCAATGGAGTCGAGCCACCGCCTGCGCTTGCCCAGCCCGGCGGCTGTTGTGTTCAACCCGCATTTGCGCCGCGCTATTCGTTCGTTCGGAACCGAGATTGATTCCAGCTCAGCGGAGTTCGACGCTATTGGGTGAGCTGGCTGGAGATCTGCCAGAGCCGTTCGGCGTTGTCTTGATCGAGGGCATACGGTGCGACACCGCCGGTATGGTTGGCGCGCTCGCTGACTGTCACAGCCTCGGCGCAGTCTTCGTAGTAGCGGCCGGTGACACCCTCGACGTCGGGACTGGCCGCTAACAGCACCGAAGTTGCCGCGCCTTGCTGGACCGTCTTTACCGGCGGCAGTGCAAGGTCGGTCGTCTCACCGAAGGCGGCCAAGTCCTCGGGGCGCATGTGCCGGGCGAGCGCCGTCGCCGCCACGTTGCCTGGCATCAGCGAGTTGACCGCAATCCCATCGCCGGCCCAGCGATGCGCGGCGCCGACCGCGAACAGGATGTTGGCGCACTTCGACTGGCCATAGGACGTCCACTGGTCGTATGGGCGGAACCGATAGTGCAGATCGTCAAAAACCACCGGCGAGAACAGGTGCCCGATCGAGGCCACCGACACCACCCGGGCGTTCCCGGCTGCGGCCAGCGACCCGTGCAGGCCCATGGCAAGGGCGAAGTGGCCGAGATGGTTAGTGGCAAACTGCATTTCGTACCCCGATGTGGTCCGCGTCAACTGGGGTAGGGCCATCACGCCAGCATTGTTGACCAGGATGTGCAACGGACCCGTCCAGGCGCGCACGAAGGCTGCCACCGAGACAGGGTCGGCCAAGTCGAGCGCCGCCACGTTCACCGTTCCACCGTCCTCAGGCAGGGCTCCGGCGATCTGGTCGGCTATTTTGTTGCCGGCTTCGATATTGCGCACCGCCAAGGTCACGTGGGCGCCAGTCGACGCCAGCGCGCGAGCGGTCTCGGTACCGATACCTGAACTGGCGCCGGTAACGACCGCGTGCCGCCCGTGTAGATCTACCTGCGCGACGATCTCGGCCGCTGTGGTTTCGGGTCCGTACTTGGGGGCTGCCATGGTCACTCCAAGGTCGTGGACCGGGTCGACCGGTCATGAGGGGCAGGGATCCATGTCGACGTTCCGGAGGGCTCGATGTCGTCAACACAGACGTTAAGAAGATAGCAAAGCGAAAGGCTGCCGCGGTTCGCACGGCTGGCGGGCGTAGCACTGGCAGAGACGCTACGTCGAAATCCCAAGGCGTAGCGGTTTCTTCTAACCTTCTTCCCAATAAGCGAGTTGAGATCACGCACGGCTACCGCTGGGACTGCCGGGGCGGCGATCCGCCAGTACCCGAGATAGCATCTGTTTTCAAACTATCAGTTGAACTAGGCGGGCGGCCCCCAGCAGTAATCACCGCGGCTCCTGTCGTGGCGCCTGGGACAGCGAACGCAAGGGGGGCGAACCCGAAGTGATGCCATACGCTGCGGTGGCCCGGTGAACACGCAACGGACCAGGCCGGCGTCCGCCGTAAAACGGGGGATCGAGCGCTTGCGTGGGCGACTGGACTCTGACGATGGGTTCAACCGCAAGCTGATCGCACCACTGGTCGCTGGAGCGGTATTGAACCCGATCAATTCCACGGTCGTGGCGGTTGCGCTGGTTCCGATCGGGGTTGCGTTCGGCGAACCACCCTCGGCGACGGCGTGGCTGGTCTCGGCGCTGTATCTGGCGACCGCGGTCGGTCAGCCCCTTGTCGGCCGGCTCATCGATGAGTACGGGCCGCGGCGATTGTTTCTTCCGGCCACGGCGCTAGTGGGGGTTGCGGGAGTGATCGGTGCCGCGGCTCCGAATTTGGCGGTGCTGATCGTGGCCCGCGTGGTACTTGGCTTCGGCACCTGCGCGGGCTATCCCGCGGCGATGCGGTTGATTCGTGCCGAGGCCGAACGCACCGGCAAGGACAGCCCGACCAGCGTGCTCACCATCCTGGCGATTTCCACGCAGACCATCGCAGTGGTCGGACCGCTTCTTGGAGGGCTGTTGATCGGTCTCGGTGGATGGCGCACCACGCTGGCGATCAACATCCCCTTGTCGGCAGTGGCATGCGTGCTCGGTTGGCGACGCTTCCCCAAAGACGAACCCAGTCAAGGTGCCCGCGACACGGGTGCCCGCAAGCTCGATCTGGACATCATAGGCGTGGTTTTCTTCGCAGGCGCGCTCGTCGCACTGCTGCTGTTCTTGATGAACCCGCACCGCGGCTCGTGGTATCTGCTTGCGATAACCGGTGTCGCTGCCGCGGGTTTCGCGGCCCGTGAACTGCACCACGACGACCCGTTCATCGACCTGCGGGTGTTGGGTGGCAACATCCCGCTGCTGGTTACCTACTGCCGGGCACTGCTGGCCTTTGCCGTGACCTACAGCTTCGTGTACGGCTTCCCGCAATGGCTCGAGGACGCACGCGGTCTAACCGCCAGGGATGCGGGCTTGGTTACGCTGCCGATGTTCGCCACTGCCATCGCCGTATCGGCAGCCACCGGGCGACGGGAAGCACTGCGCGGCAAATTGATTGCCGGAGCACTTGGGCAGATCGGAGCTTCCCTGATTCTCCTCACATTGCATCCCGCCAGCCCTGTATGGATGCTCACCGTGGTCGTATTGATCGTCGGCATCCCGCTGGGACTGAACGGCATTGCCCTGCAGAATGCGGTGTATCGACAGGCCAACCCCGAAAACCTGGGTGCCTGCGCGGGCCTGCTGCGCACCTTCAGCTACCTCGGCGCAATCACCTCCGCCGCCGCGCAGGGCTGCTTCTACAGCCACAGGGCCAACACCAGCAGCATGCACCACCTCGCGCTGTTCCTCGTCATTGTCAGCGCCGGATTTCTCCTCATCACTGTGCTCGACCGGTCGCTGACCCGAAAAGACATCGCCTGACCATCAACCGGAAACCATTGGGGCTAGCTCGTGCGGGCCGCAAATGAGCGTCGGACGGTCGCCCACGGCATCGCGTCAGGACCAGTTGTCAAGCCCTACCGGCGATTAGACGAGTCCGAGCCGGTCGGGTCGTCGTTTGTCTTGGGTGAGAGCGCGTCGTAGGTCTTCGTCCCAACGGGGACGACGTCGGCGTGCTGTGGAGGAGTGCAGCTGTGTTGCAGATGCTGGGTGGCGTAGTGGTTGGGGGGAGCGGGGGGAGCAACAGAATCTGTCAACATTGCTGTTGACAGATTCTGTTGCGCTGCCTTACAGTCAGTGATCTACGCCATAGCTCGCGCGTTGGGTGGCGTGCACCGTAGCGGGCCGGCGAGT
>NZ_DATMLH010000246.1:0-8257 GCF_035570115.1 Mycobacterium sp. | reverse complement strand
AGATCCGTGGGGACTGAACGCAGCCGATAAAGCCGAAGGCATTCATCGTGCGCTCACCACGCCGCTGCAGTCGGGTCCCGCCGAGGTCTTCCGCTACTCCGACATCAACTACATCCTGCTTGGCGCGCTGATCGAGAAACTCACCGGCGAGGCCGAAGACGTTTACGTCCAGGACAACGTATTTGAGCCGCTCGGCATGGCAGAGACCCGCTATCTTCCGCCGGCCAAAGCATGCGGCCCACACACGATCAGAGGGGCCGCGATTGGATGGGCTCCCGCGCCGAAAGGGCGCGAGCTGGTTGCCTGCCCAGCTGGCACCTGGAGCACCAGTCTGTTGCCGCGCATCGCACCAACGGCACTTGACGAGGAAAGCAGAGCCGATCCGAGCAAGAATCCCGATTACGGCTATCTGCTTCGGGGCACCGTGCATGATCCGACAGCGCGCCGCATGGGCGGAGTGGCCGGGCATGCCGGTGTGTTCTCGACGGCGCACGATGTCAGCATTTATGCGCAGGCCTTGCTTGATCGGCTTGCCGGCCGCCCGAGCAAGTTTCCGCTCCAGCAAGCGACTTTGGAATTGATGACGAGCCCCCAGCAGCCCGGACATACAGCGCAACAACTCGAAGCAGCGAAGGACGCCGCCCGAGAAGCCATCGCAAAGACACCAAACACAACGGATCCGCTGCTCGCTCCCAACTATCCGGCGATCACGGGACAGCATCTGTTCGGCTTTGGCTGGGATATCGATACGGACTTTTCCAAGCCGCGAGGCTTGATCTTTCCCATCGGCAGCTTTGGCGCCACAGGCTTTACCGGAACCTCGCTTTGGATGGACCCAGGCTCAAATACCTACGTAATTCTGCTCGCGAACGCCATCCATCTGCGAGGCAGTCAACCGATCTCGAAGCTGCGCGGTGACGTGGCTACGGCGGCGGCCCAGGCCCTGCGTCTCTAAAGAAATCGCTCATAGGCGGGTAATTCGCATAGTGGTTCGGCGGCGTGACTGGTGGGACAGCTGTGAACTCGATCAGTGCGCCTCGGCTTCACGGTCCGAATCGTCAGCGCCATGCTCGCGCCATTTGCGGAAACCGGTCCGCGCGGCGAACGCGCCGACGATCGCGGTCACGCACCACACCGCGATCGCCGAGTATGCCAGCAACGGCGACCGATTCCCGATCGAAGCGCCCAGTGCCGTATAGACGAATGCCCGTGGTACCGAACCGATGAAAGCGCCAACGGCCATCTGCCACAACGGAACTCCGAACGCCCCGAACGTGTAAGACGCCAGCGCATCCGACAGGCCGGGGATGAAGCGCTGCCCGACGACGGCCCACAGTCCACGTCGTTGGATCAGGGTGTCGAGGCGGTCGGCGCGTTCGGCCCCCAGCAGCGCCCGCGCGCTGTCTCGCCCGGCCCGACGGCCGACCAGGCTCGCCACGACCGCGGTGCCTACCGTCGCCCCCAGCGTCACGAACACGCCCAGCACCGGACCGAACAGCAGCCCGCTGCTGGCGGCCAGGATTGGGCCCGGTACGAAGATCGCGCCGAGGACCGCCGAGACCACGATGTAGGTCAGCGGCGCCGCCGGGCCCGTGGCCTTGACCGTGCGCCGCACGTCCTCGATGTCGACAACGTGGCGCACGGCCAGCAGATAGAACAGCGCGATCAAGAAGACGGCGAACACGGCGAGCCGGACGATGTGGCGTCGCCGCGATGTCGGCGCGGAACCTTCGTTGTCGGTCATGCTGACCGTGATTCTTCCGCACGCACGGCGGCCGAGCCGCTCACGTAGGGTCGGGTGTCGTGAGAACTGATGACGACAACTGGGAGATCACCGAAAGCGTGGGCGCGACGGCGCTCGGCGTGGCGGCAGCGCGCGCGGCCGAGACCGAGAGCGACGATCCGCTGATCAGCGATCCGTTCGCGCGGGTGTTCCTCGACACCGTCGGCGACGGGGTATGGAACTGGTTCGGGGCTCCCGAGCTGCCCGCCGAGGTCGTCGAAGCCGAGCCCGCACTGCCGGTGCGGATGAAGTCGATGGTCAGTTTTTTCGCTTCGCGCACCGCCTTCTTCGACACCTTCTTCCTCGATGCCGCCCGTGCGGGCATCCGTCAGGTGGTGATCCTGGCTGCCGGCCTGGACGCGCGGTCATGGCGGCTGCCGTGGCCCGACGGGGTGACGGTCTACGAGCTTGACCAGCCCAGGGTGTTGGACTTCAAAGCCTCGACGTTGCACGAGCACGGGGCTGACCCGACCTGTCATCGGGTCGGCGTCCCGGTCGACCTGCGCCAGGACTGGCCTAAGGCGTTGCAGCAAGCCGGTTTTGACGCGTCGGCACCGAGCGCCTGGTCTGCTGAGGGGTTGTTGATGTATCTACCGGCGACGGCCCAAGAGTTGCTATTCGACCGCATCCGGGGACTCACCGCTGCCGGCAGCCGGGTCGGCATCGAGGGGCTGTCACCCGACTTCGGTGACCCCGAATTCGCCGCGCAGCGCCGTGAGCGCATGGATCGGGTCGTGGCGTTGATGGCCAAGGCCGACCCGCAGCGCGAGATCCCGCGAACCGACCAACTGTGGTACTTCGAGGACCGCGAAGACGTCGGCGATTGGTGGGCTCGGCACGGCTGGCAGGTGACGGTGACATCATCAGACGAACTGATGACCGGCTACGGCCGCACACCCCCGCGGCAGATCGAAGACGGCGTCCCGCCGTATCTGTTCGTGTCCGCGCGGCGGACGGGCAGCTAGCGCAGCCGCACCATCCGCGTCGTCGAACTCTCGTCGAGCTCCACAAGATCGGCGCGCGAGCGCAGAAAGTCGCTGAAAGACTTGAATCCCAACGACTTCTCGCTGAACGACGGATCCATCCGCTTCATCTGCGCCTTGACCGCGGAGTTGTGCAGCCAGTCGGCGTCATCCTTCTCCAGGCCGATCCGCAACGCGCGCGTCAGTAGGTCGGTGGCCGCGGCCTGTGGATCGGGCGGTGGCGGCTCGTCGTCGTCGGCGTCCTTGGCGCGAGCGCGTCGTTTTGGTTCGGCGACCGGAACTCCGGGCAGCGCGTCGTAGATGACGAACTCGTCGCACGCCGCGGCCAGCGCCCGGCTCGACGAGCCGGCCACCCCGACGCCCACCACGTAGCGGCCGAGCCGCTTACAACGCTGCGCCAGCGGGATGTAGTCGGAGTCGCCGGCCACGATCACCACGTGGGTCAGGTCGGGCAGGCGGAACATGTCCTCGACCGTGTCGACGGCCAGCCGAATGTCGGCGCCGTTCTTGCCGTAGGCCGCCGCCGGGAACAGCTGCACCAGATCGACTGCGCGGCCCACCAGCTGTTCGCGGTAGCCGGTGTTGACGTCGGCCGACCAGTCCGCGTAGGCGCGGGTGAGCACCAAGGTGCCGAACGACGACGCGAAGTCGATGATCGCGCCGACGTCGACGGTGGCCTGCGCCAGCCGGTCCGGATACTTGTCCAGACCTTTGGCCTTGTCCTTCTGGAACGAGCTGCGGCCATGCACCTGGTCATAGCGGGAGATGACGATGTTGTCGAAGTCGAGATACACCGCAACACGGCCCTCGCCGGGATCTGCCATCAGTCCAGTCTTGACCATCGGCCGGACGGCTAGTACCGATTGCCAATAGTGAGTCCTTTAGGAGGGAGAACCCATGATCGAACTACTGCCGGACATGCCCAAGGGAGTGAGCGGCGTTCGCGTGTCGGGTCGACTGGGAGGTGACGAGCTGCGCGAGCTCAAGCCCACCATCGAGGAAATGCTGCGAACCGACGAGATCAGGATCGTTGAGGTCATCGCGCCCGACTACGAGGGCTTCGGGCCCGGCGGATTATTCGAGGATCTCAAGCTGGGCTTCGGCACGGTCTTGCCCCATCATTCGGCCTTCAAACGAATAGCGGTGGTGTCCGATAAGGCATGGGTGGCCCATACCCTGCACGCGTTGTCGTGGTTAATTCCGGGCGAGCTCGCCCTCTTCAAGCTCGACGAGCTTGAGCGAGCCAAAGAATGGGCCGCCGGCTAAGCAGGCCGACAAAGACGGCTGCGAGCGAACAGCCAGATGGCGGCGAACATTTGCCACGCGGTGATCGAGTAGACGCTGCATCGCTCCCACACAGCGGGCGGCATGAGTTGAACTCCCGCGCCGCTCGACTCGACAACGAACATCATGAAGCTGAGCAGGCCGAGCGCAGCGAGCCCGGCCGATATCCTGCGATGCCACGGCGGTCCGCCGATGGTGCAAGAGCCCGCCAGGATGGCTGCGTTCCCTCCCACGATCGCCAACACCGCGCCGGTGGCATGCACCCAAGCGGTCCGGTCGGCCTGCGCGGCGGGCCCGCTGTGGAAGATCGCGATCAGAATATTGCCGACTGCATTGACGGCAGCAAGCGTCAGAAATGCCCGAGCCCTGCGTGCCCCGATTGCTCGAACGGCGAGGATGGCGCCAACGAGAAACAGCGTTCCCTGCAGACAGAACGCGGTGTTCATCAGCCAGGCCAGCGCGGAGGCGCGAGAGGGCATCCCGAGATCACTGATGAGGTTGTGGGCGTAACTGTAATGAGGCCGAAAAGCTTTGACCGCAATAGCTTCGAAGATCAGATACACCAGTGCACCGGACATCCACGCAGCGGCCGCGCCGAAGGCTTGCCGTGGTCGCGCCGGGGGACTTGTCATCACAGTCGGCCGCCTCTGCAGAAGGTAAAGTCCTTCGATTATTCGGGACTCCAGGAGGCGGCAATGAGCGACCACGAAGTCAAGATGATCATCCTGTCGACCGACGACCTGGATGAATCGATCCGGTTTTACAGCGAGACCCTGGGCATGTCGCTGAAGTTCCGCGACGGAGCCCACTTCGCCGCCCTCGACGGCGGGCCGATCACCCTCGCATTGGCGACCGCGGTCGACCATCCCATACCCGGGCAGCTCGTCGTCGGGATCAAGACCGCCGACGTCGACGCCGCGGCCAAGGCCGTCGAAGCCAGTGGTGGCGGCATCGTGAAAGGCCCGTACGACGACGCCCACGAACGCCGCGCCGTGGTCTACGACAACAAGGGCAACGGCGTCGTCTTCTACAAGCCGCTGGGGCGATGAACGACGCGGGCGTCGGTACGCGGCTTACCGAAGCGGTGAGCCTATTCGTCGCGGCCGTCGACGAAATACCCTCGGAGGCTTGGGATCTACCGTCGAATCTTGAAGGCTGGAGCATCGGTGACTTGGTGGCGCACACCACCGGCAGCGTCGCGAAGCTCGTGACGCTGGTCCAGGGCGGCGAGATCGCGCCGGGGCCGTCGGATCCGAGCGACTGGAAGTCCGACGACCCGGCCGCACAGGTTCGCGAGTTGGCCGCCCGGTTGCACGACGCCCTGGCCGCCGCGGATCTGGATGCGCTGCAGCCTGCGCTGGAGGTTCCCGTCGTCGGCCTGTCCATCCACACCTGGGACATCTACCGGTCACAGCAGCGGTCACTCGAGTTGCCCGCGGACCTGCTTGAGTTCTGCCGTCAGGTGGCGGAGTCGGTACCGGAGGACACACTGCGCCGGCCCGGCGGGTTCGGGCCGGCCCAACCGGTCGCCGAGGACGCGACGCCGACCGCCCGGCTGATGGCCTATTTCGGTCGCCCGGTGTGACGCGGCCACGCGGCAGTTAAGAAGCCAAATGCGCGCTGCCGTCGTCTAACTCGTCACGACGCAAATTCATCGGCGTGACAGCTGGAAGATCGCCGCCGGCCACCACCGCCCGGGTGATCGGCGTCAGCGCTTGAAACAGCGCCTCGACCTCGTCGTCGCTGAGCGCGTCGAGTACCGACAGCACAAGCGCGTCGGTGGTCGATTCGATGGCGTCCTTCAGTTCCCGGCCCTCTGCGGTCAGCGTTCCGCCGCCGTCGAGCAGACCCCGCTCAGCCAGCTGTTGTTCGTGGTGACGCCACTCCGCGTCGTCGTAGTCGCGGGTGCGGGCAATGTACTCGCGCGGCACCCTGCCGGCCGCGGCCTGCAGTACGTTGCATTCCCGGCCCGAGACGCCGCCGGCGCTGAGCACCGCGATGTGCGCGTCGCCGCGATGTTCGCGCAACAGCGTCGCGGCATGCCACAGCGCGGCCAGCGGATCGTCCGGCCACGGCAGCGCCCGATTGGCGGCGAACAGCGGTCGCCCGTCGAGCGGCGCCTGCCGCACCGCCTTCCCGGCTAATTCCGCTGCGGTAGTGACGTTTTCATCGGCGTCAAGTCCGTACCGGCGCAGCGCCGCGACCGCGGACTCCTGCCGGGCGCGCAACGCGGCCTCCGGGCCGGCGATCTGCCACGCCGCCGGCAACGCCTTGGCGACCCGCTCCGGGGCGAAGTTGTAGAAGATCGCGGTCACCACCTCGGGCGCCACCTCTCCCAGCGGCGCCGAGCGGGCGGCGAAATAGCCCATCCAATAGCCGCGGTAACCCAATCCGTCCAACGCCGCTCGCGCCTCGGGCGCGAAGTACGTCACGCCATGCACTGGCTCGAATCGATTGAAGAAACGTCGCGCCAGGTCCGGTTCTCTGTGCACGGTCGCAAGCCTAGTCTGGAGGCCCATGGAGATCATCGCCTCAGCTCCCGCCCAGATGGGTCTCGGTGAGATCGCCGGCTGGGCATCACGCATGGAGCGCATCGGCTTTGACGTCATCCACATTGCCGAGACAATTCACGATCCCTTCACCATCGCGGCGATGGCCCTGACCCACACCAAGCAGCTGACCGTTCGCACCAGCATGGTGCTGGCATTTCCGCGCAGTCCGATGATCGTCGCGTATGCGGCCTGGGATCTCGCAAAGTATTCCAACGGCCGGTTCCAGTTGGGGATCGCTTCCCAGGTGCGCGGGAACATCGTCGGCCGCTTCTCCTCGCCGTGGTCGGAGCCGGTGTCGCGGCTTGGCGACTACATCGAATCGCTGCGCGCGATCTTCCATGCGTTTCAAACGGGTGAGCCACTCAACCACCAAGGCAAGCACTACCGATTCAATCGATTGCAGCCATACTTCAACCCCGGCCCGATCGACCATCCCATCCCGCAGATCTGGACCGGCGGAGTCAACCGGAAGATGTGTGTCCTCGCCGGCGAATTGTCGGACGGCTTTGTGTGTCATCCCACCAATTCGCACCCAGATATCCTTAACGCGCGCATCCTTCCCGCGATTGCCGAGGGCGCCCGAGCGGCCGGACGTAAGCGGTTGCCGGCCGTCGTCGCCAACGCGCAACCCATGATGGCCGCCACCCGCGATGCGATCGAACAACAGCGCGGGCCGCGTCGTGCCGAATTGGCTTTCCTCTACAGCACGCCCGCATATCGTCGCCAGTTGGAAGACTTCGGCTTGGCAGAGCTCGGCGAAGCGCTAAGCGAGATGGCACGCCGCCGGGAGTGGGGCGACCTGGCCAACCACCTCACCGACGAGGTGATGAACCGTGTTGTCCCGCAAGGCACTTACTCCGAAATCCCCGACATCCTCACGGGGTGGTACTCGGGACTGTGCACAGGACTCAACCTGCCTGTCCCCGCAGACGACGAGCAGGACGCACAGCTGGCTGAACTTGTCCAGCGGTGCAAGACGATCCCCGGCGCGACCCCGCCAAATTGACGCGACCGACATTTACGCGCGGCCGCGCTGTGTGCGAAATAGTTCGACTAGCGTGCGGTCCAGCCACCGTGATCGAGGCCATCCCGCCGCCATACGCTCGTTTGAAGAACGAAGGTCGCCTCGATCTCGAAGACGAACAACCGTTCGGCGCCAATGTCATTCGGAGTTGCGCCGGATCTATCGCCGTCGGACGGCTACCATGCTCCGCCGACGTCCCGATCCCGGCCTCTTGTTTATCTGCGTGATCAAGTGTGCGATGCACTACCGCCACGACACAATGTCTCGCCAGATGGCCGAACAGCGCAGCCTGGTAAACACGTTCTAAACAATTGCTCCCGCTTCAATATTCGGGAAAGAGCCGCCGAGTCAAGATCACCGTTCTGTGAGATATTGGTCGATTTCGATTCGGTGGGTGACAGCCGGCTTTAATATGCGCGTGTGAAGACTAGGTCGACTGGAGGGGCGCAGCCGATGAGCCGAACGCTTCTTCACGTGAAGGGGTACCGCCGGCGGTGGATCAAAACGGGCATATCCGTTGGCTTAATCGTCGTCGGGGCATGTATCGCGATGTTGTCTTACTATCCCGCGCACATTCCGGATCTTGAGCGGTATATGTATGGCGACTCGCACGATTGGCTAACCGGATTCA
>NZ_DATMLH010000245.1:0-5273 GCF_035570115.1 Mycobacterium sp. | reverse complement strand
CCAGCAAGGTCGCCAACTCGTACCTGGCTGCGCAGAGCGTCGCCGGCCTGGCCTGTGTTGCTGGTGCGGTGTGGAGACCGCCCCGCCTTTATTGGATCGTTTCCAATTTGCCATCTAATTGAGACATTTTTCTTGCCATGCAATAAGCTCCCGTCTCAGGAAGCTGTCAGCAAGCCAGACACTTAATAGGGGGACTTGTCAATGAATAATCGTCGTATAGCACTCGGCCTCGGCACGGGTGCGGGTGCTTTGCTGGGCGCCGCGCTGCTCTCCGGCGTCGCCAGCCCGCTCGCCGCCGCCGACCCCACCGACGTCTTTGCCGTTGACCCGGTAACAGCCACCGACCTCTCGACTTTCGGTGCGTTAACCGGAGATGCCACCACGAACCCATATGACATTACGACACTGCCGGCCTTCGGCGGTTTGGGGACGGACACTACAGAGACTGAGTTGTTGGCAAACTACGACACCGGCGTCGACGGCACTTCAACGCCCGTCCTCGCGACCGGACCGGAGGCCGGGAGTGAGACGGAGCTCATCAACATCTACAGCAATCCGCTCTTCACCGACACATCGACAGACGTCACCGCAGCCTTCAGCGCCCCAGGCGTCACCGAAAACCTCGTCTCCCCTATAGGCTCCGACTCTGGCGCCCTCGCCAGCAACGTGGGCACTGAGACGGACACCATCCTGCTCGACCCCTCATCGGGCCTCGATTTCGGGATTTCCTTAGAAAGTGTCCCGAGCACGATCAGCGGCGACGCTCCCACGGTGACCGAGGACCTCATTACCCCGCTAGGGAATTTCCCCATCAGCGACCTCCTCGGCGGCTCGGACCTCACTTCGCTGCTCGGGAGCGGCGACGGCCTCGGTTCGCTGCTGACCGGCGGGGACCTCTTGACGGGTCTCGACCCCTTCGTGTCGTTGCTGACTAGCTTCTGAGGTTAGTCAAGCTGAGCGTGCCGCTGGTGCGGTGCGCTCAGTTTCCGACGGTCAGGCCGACCTTCTGGAACTCCTTGAGGTCGCAGTAGCCGGCCTTGGCCATCGAGCGGCGCAGGCCACCGACGAGGTTCAGCGAGCCGAACGGGTCGTCGGACGGGCCGCCCAGCACCTGGCGCAGCGGCGGGCGCTCGCCGACGGCGACCTGCAGCAGCGCCCCGCGAGGCAGCGACGGGTGCGCCGCGGCCGTCGGCCAGAACCAGCCGTCGCCCAGCGCCTCGGCCGCCTCGGCCAGCGGCGTCCCGAGCACGACGGCGTCGGCGCCGCAGGCGATGGCTTTGGCCAGCTCGCCGGACGTGTGAATATCCCCGTCAGCCAGCACGTGGACGTAGCGGCCGCCGGTCTCGTCGAGATACTCGCGCCGGGCAGCCGCGGCGTCGGCGATCGCGGTCGCCATCGGCACGCTGATCCCGAGTACCTCGTCGCTGGTGGTCACCCCCCAGGTAGAGCCGTAGCCGACGATCACCCCGGCCGCGCCGGTGCGCATCAGATGCAGCGCCGTGCGGTGGTCGAGCACCCCACCGGCCACCACGGGCACGTCAAGCTCGGAGATGAAGGTCTTCAGGTTGAGCGGCTCACCGTCGCGCGCGACGCGCTCGGCGGAGATAATCGTGCCCTGGATGACCAGCAGGTCGATACCCGCGGCCACCAGCCCCGGCGTCAACGCCTGGGCGTTCTGCGGGCTCACCCGCACCGCGGTCGTCACCCCGGCGTCGCGGATGCGGGACACAGCGGCGGCCAGCAACTCGGGATCCAGCGGCGCGGCGTGTAGCTGCTGGAGCAGCCGGATGGCCGCCGACGGTTCGGGCTCTTTGGCGGCCGCCTCGGTGACCTGAGCGATCTTGGCGGCCACGTCCGCGTGTCGGCCGATCAGCCCTTCGCCGTTGAGCACTCCCAGACCGCCGAGCCGGCCGAGCTCGATGGCGAATTCCGGCGACACCAGCGCATCGGTCGGATGGGCGACGACGGGGATCTCGAACCGGTACGCGTCGAGCTGCCACGTTGTCGACACGTCCTGCGAAGAGCGGGTGCGCCGTGACGGCACGATGTTGATGGCATCGAGTTCGTAAGTGCGCCTTGCCGTTCGGCCCATGCCGATCTCGACCATGTCACGCATGAGCGACCCTTCTCGATCGGTTCACCGCACGTAGTAGTTGGGCGCTTCGGCGGTCATGGTGATGTCGTGCGGATGGCTTTCTTTCAAGCCCGCCGGCGTGATCCGAACGAATTGCGCGTGCTGAAGCGTCTCGATGGTGTTGGACCCCGTGTATCCCATCGCGGCGCGCAACCCACCGGTGAGCTGATGGATCACCGACGACAGCGGCCCGCGGAAGGGTACCCGGCCCTCGATGCCCTCGGGCACCAACTTGTCCTCGGACAGCGCGTCGTCTTGGAAATAGCGGTCCTTCGAGTACGACTTGGCCGGCTCCCCCGAAGCCCCACGCCCTTGCATGGCGCCCAATGACCCCATGCCGCGGTAGCTCTTGAACTGCTTGCCGTTGACGAAGATCAGCTCGCCGGGGGCCTCGGCGGTGCCAGCCAGCAGCGAGCCCAGCATCGCCGTCGATGCGCCCGCGGCCAGCGCCTTGGCGATGTCGCCGGAGTACTGCAGTCCGCCGTCGGCGATCACCGGCACGCCCGCCGGGCCGCAGACCGCTACTGCCTCGAGGATCGCGGTGATCTGCGGCGCCCCGACGCCGGCCACCACCCGGGTGGTGCAGATCGAACCTGGACCCACACCGACTTTGACTGCGTCGGCGCCGGCCTCGACCAGCGCCGCGGCCGCCGACCTGGTGGCGACGTTGCCGCCGACCACCTCGATCCGGTCGCCGACCTCGGCCTTGAGCTTGCCGACCATGTCGAGCACCAGCCGATTGTGCGCGTGCGCGGTGTCGACAACCAGAACGTCAACTCCCGCGTCGACCAGCGTCATGGCCCGCACCCAGGCGTCGTCGCCGATCCCGACGGCGGCGCCAACCAGCAATCGGCCGTCGCAGTCCTTGGTGGCCAGCGGGTGCTGCTCGGTCTTGACGAAGTCCTTGACGGTGATCAGCCCGGTCAGTCGGCCGTGACCGTCGACGATCGGCAGCTTCTCGATCTTGTTGCGGCGCAGCAGGCCCAGCGCCGCGTCGGCGCTGACGCCCTCCTGGGCGGTGATCAGCGGAGCCTTGGTCATCACTTCGGCGACCGGTTTGGTCTGGTCGACCTCGAAGCGCATGTCGCGGTTGGTGATGATCCCAACCAGCGCACCGAAAATGTCGACCACCGGCAGCCCGGAGATCCGGAATTTCGCGCACAGCGCATCGACTTCGGCCAGCGTGTTGTCCGGCCGGCAGGTGACCGGATCGGTGACCATGCCCGCCTCCGACCGCTTCACCATCTCGACCTGGCCCGCTTGTTCGCCGACCGACAGGTTGCGGTGCAACACGCCCATGCCGCCGGCCCGGGCCATCGCGATGGCCATCCGCGACTCGGTGACGGTGTCCATCGCCGAGCTGACCAACGGCACCTTGAGCCGGATCTTCTTGGTGAGCTGGCTGGAGGTATCCGCAGTGGCGGGCACCACATCTGAGGCAGCCGGCAGCAGGAGGACGTCATCAAAGGTCAGGCCCAGCATCGCGACCTTGTGCGGATCGTCACCTCCGGTGGGCACCGGGTCGTCGGCGAGGCCACCGACGCGGACGTACGGCTCGACAATCAGGTCGCCGCTGCCTTCAAGACGGGACAAGCCAGATGACATTGCCGGGGCCCTCCCATACGCATGCGGAGTAAGAGCCTCATCCTATCGGCTCCGCCCGCCGACGATGCGCGCCGCGCAGGGTGCGAGGTGGGAGTACCCCCAGCCGCGTAGCGGCTAGGGGGCGAGGCGGGCAGCCTGACCTTGAGACGCAGCGGCGACGCGCGCCGGGGGCGGCTCGCAGGGCGGCGACATGGGGGCTGGTCTGCGCGCATAGCGCTGGCGTGATACCCGCCCGGCTGCGTAGTGTGGACCCGTGCGCGACTACCTCCCGCCGGGTTTGCCGCCCGATCCCTTTGCCGACGACCCATGTGATCCGTCGGCGGCGCTGGACGCCGTCGAGCCCGGCCAGCCGCTTGACCCCCAGGAGCGTATGGCGGTCGAGGCCGATTTGGCCGACCTGGCGGTCTACGAAGCCCTGCTGGCGCAGAAGGGTATCCGCGGCCTGGTGGTGTGTTGTGACGAGTGTCAGCAGGACCACTACCACGACTGGGACATGCTGCGCGCCAACCTGCTGCAGCTGTTGGTCGACGGCACGGTCCGTCCGCACGAGCCGGCCTATGACCCCGAGCCTGACGCCTACGTCACCTGGGATTACTGCCGGGGGTACGCCGACGCCTCACTCAACGAGGCGACCTCGGAAACCTAGATATTCCGAGGCATCACGGCCAGTCGCTAACCAGGCCTTTTCGCCTCAACCGCCCACCGAGTTGGGCTGCTGACTCGGCGCCGCCGTCGCATGGGGATCACGATTGGCAACCTTCGCGTTCAACAGGTTCACCCGCTCGACCAGGTCCTGTTTGCGATCGTTGTCCATGACGGTCTGTACCCGGTCGCTGACCGAGGCCAGCTTGTCTTGCGCTTCATCCCACTGACCCAACGTGATCAATTGCTCGACTGAGTCCAGGTCGTCCTGGGCGGACCGCGCGATCCGCTCATCGTGCACCGAAGCCGGCTCGCCGAGCACCCTGGTGTGGACGCCGTAAAGCGTGTCGCCGGGCTGGGCCTCGCCCATCATGGCGACGAATCCGCCGACGCTCAGCACGGTCGCGGCCAGGGCCCCCACCAGCGCCATACGACGGTGGATACGACGACGGGCTACCCGCCCGCGATCCAACGCGGCGACGGCGTCCCGCGCCGTGCAGAACCAGGGCGGCACCGGGGTCCTCAACTCGTCGCGCCAGTCCTCCAGCAGCCCGGCCAGCACCCTGTCGCCGGCGCCGCCGTGGTCCGCGATGTCGCCGACATCGGTCGGCTCACGTTTTGCCAGTGCGTCGATGAAGCCCTCGGTGCGGGCCACTGCGCCCGGATCAGGCTGATCAAACGGTGAATGAGTCGACTCAGACATAATCTCGCCCCGCTGCAACAATTACGGATTTCAGCCGCGCCAAGGCGCGGTGTTGGGCAACGCGTACGGCTCCGGCGCTGCTGCCGACGGCGCTGGCCGTCTCCTCAGCGCTCAATCCGACCACCACGCGCAGGATCAGGATTTCGCGTTGCTTCTCGGGCAGAACCTTGAGCAGCTCGCTCATCCTGG